>JASKKU010000020.1 GCA_030154045.1 Candidatus Woesearchaeota archaeon | reverse complement strand
CTAACAGGATTATCTTTGCATTGGGGTTTAGAAATGCTAATTCTCTTAATCTGCTCGCAATAATATGATAATCAAAAACAGTTGTCTCAAAAATCTCAGGGTCTGGTTTAAATTTTACTTTAGTTCCTGTTTCGTTACTTGGCCCTTTTTTTTCAACAGTTGTTAAAGGCTTGCCTCTAGAATATTTTTGACTCCATAGAAAACCGTCTCTTTTTACTTCAACTTCAAGTTCTTCAGACAAGGCATTAACTACAGATAGACCAACACCGTGAAGACCGCCGCTAATCTTGTATGATTTTTTATTGAATTTACCTCCTGCATGCAGAACAGTTAATACTAACTCCAAAGCTCTTTTATTATACTTCGGATGATAATCTACGGGAATGCCTCTACCATTATCGCTTACACTAACGCTGTTATCCTTGTGAATGATTACCCTAATCTCATCACCATATCCTGATTGTATTTCATCTATGGAATTGTCTACAATCTCAAAGACAAGATGGTGTAAGCCTTGCACACTTGTAGAACCAATGTACATGCCAGGCCTTTTTCTTACAGCTGCCAATCCTTCTAGAACTGTGATTTCCTTAGCAGAGTATTCATTAGATGAATTGCTAGTTTTTTCTTTAGATTCTTGAATTTCTATCTTTTCATTGTTTTCTTCCATTTTCTTCAACTACTTAGAATTTTGATTGATTTAAAAATATTTTGAATGTGTGTAACTTATTTCTTTTAAGTCATCTCCTATTTAAAATTAAGACAGATTCCATGTGAGCTGTTTGAGGAAACATATCAACCCAAAACGCGTCTTTAAGGTCATAATTTTCTTTTATAATGTTAAAATCTGCCATCTGACTTCGAGGATTGCAAGAGACATAAATTACATATTCAGGCTTGTTTTTTAGTATTGTTTTTATCATCTTTTTACCTAAGCCTGCCCTGGGCGGATCAAAAATAACAACATCTTTATCCATAATCTCAAGTTCGGTTTTATACAAATCTGTTTGGTTAAAACTTGCCTTTTTACTATCAATTTTGTTGATTAAAGCGTTTTCTTTTGCCAACTCTACCATTTCTTTACTTAATTCATAACCCTTCACTTCTTTAAACAAGTCTGACAACGTAATAGAAAACAAACCTACACCTGAGAATAAATCAAATAAAGTTCTTTCACTATGATATGGTATGTGCTTTTTTATCATTTCTTTAATTTTTAATACAAGCACTTCAAATTGTTCGGGATTTCTTTGAAAAAAGCCGTTGAATGGGTACTTAAAAATATAATCAAGAAATCTTTGTTCTAAAAAGTGGTTTCCTTTAACAACCTCAAATCTTGCATCTTGACTTATGTCAGATAATGAGTTTGTGTAATTGATTACGAGATTTTTAATTCTTTCATCTTTTGATAACTGCTTAAGTTTTTCAAGTTCTTTTTCATTACAATTTTCATTAACTAATAAGGATACAAGGTTAGTTTTATTTGTTCCTTGTACAACAACATATCTTAAACAGCCTTCTCTTTTTTCTTGATTATAGACACTTACATCAAGATTCTTCAAGTTTTCATTGACAGCTTTAAATGCTTTAAAACTCTCTTCATTCATGAGTTTGCAATCACTGATTTTGACGAACGAGTCGTAATCTAAAGGTTCTCTTAAACCTAAAGCGATCTTATCATTCTCTTTTTTTACAATAAAATCCATTCTATTCCTGTAGCCAAAAATTTTGTTTGCTCTAATCCCGGGTATTTCAAAACCAAAGATGTTGTTCGTAACCTGCTGTTTTAATGAGAACTGCTCCTCATAACAAAGGTGTTGTAAAGCACAGCCGCCACATAACTCGAAATGTTTGCATTTAGGTTTTATTCTCTTTTTGCTTGTTTCATAAAACTCGAGCACTTTCGCAATTCTTTTTTTTCCTTTTCTAATCAGCTTTATTTCAACAACCTCGTTTTCTAAGGTTTTTGGAATCAGGATCTTGCGTTTTTTTCGTTCATTTAAGAATGTAAATCCATACATCTTCTTTAAATCAAGGCCTTTAATTTTGACTTTCATTTTTAGTAAAGAATTATGTAAACTGTAACATTATATTCACCGTCAGTTACATTGTAGTTAAAATAATATGGAAAATCAGAGGTACATACATCATCTTCTGAAATTGTTAACTTGTAATCTTCAATATTATCGGAATATTCTAAAAAATCATTATCGGGGTCTATTGCCTTTATGAATCCTGTCTGCTTATATAAGAAGTTCCCCAAAATCCCTTGAAACTTACTTTGATTGCACTCGCCTATCGCATTATCTAAAGCTTCTGAAATCTCACGATACCATGTTAAATTGATAAGGTAGTTTCCATCACTTTTTGGCAATTCGTATATTAAAGGAGGTCTATTATCTCTCCCAATATAAAAAGTTAGATTCTCTCCAAAGATGATTGTCTTGTTATAAACAAACGAGATTATGTCGCTACCTTTATTTGATTTGTCCGGGTCTCTAATTACTCTAACAGAAAATCCATCTTTATTAACGCTTGGTTCATAGTTCGCGAAATGCGTTTCATTATATACAACCTCCTCAATTAATTTAAAAAGGTCATTGAATCTTCCATTAACTATCGCTTTAAATGTGTTGAACTCTTTTATTTCCGAAGTGCCTTTCTTCTTTAAAATAATCGGATAGTTAAAAACTGCTTCAGCATCGTAATCCCTAAAAAAAACTGAAATGTTCAATTTATCCCTCTCCTCCTTAACAATTTCAAAATTCTGTCCTAAGCTTCTATCAGACATTATCGAATTGAGACACTCTGGGAATTGATTATAAAGATACGTTTCCAGGTTCTTTTTGAACCTGTCCTTAAACCTACCTTTTAGATCATCACTACTTACTTGGGAGTTGAATTTGTAAGCAAAATCACATCCAGGTTTAGGATTGAAAGTGGTGTTATAGGTTATATTGTAAGGCTCGCTACAATTAAATGGGAAACCAGTTACTCTTTCAAAAATTTGATATGGTTTTAACACTTTTTTTCTTGTCATACTTCTGATATCTATAGGTATGTCATACGCGTTGAAGTGCAGAAATAGGTTTTTATTATCAATATACTTGGTTGCACCACCTTGATATCTGTAAATGTTGCCACCTTGCCTTGATGCGAGAAAAATACCGTTTTCAAGTTTTTGCGTAAGACAATCACTCAAGCTGTTCTTAAAAACATTAAAGTTGATTTCTTCAGAACTTTCTTTATTTTTCATAGAGTTTAAAGATATGAACATAAAAGTTATAACAAGGCCTAGTAATAAAAATCCAACTATCAAAAAAATGGCTGCTTGCCCTTTCCTATGATTCATCCAAAAAATAATCTTTTATTGTATTTAAAAAGTTTTTTAAGAATTGCTTTTTAAGAATTCATAATCTGATAAAAAGTTTAATAAGTTCACTTTTATTATCTTCTGTTTATGCTTAAATTATTCAACAGGTTCATTTTGGATGGTCCTTTTTTGGTATTTAATGATGAAAATGACGCTAAGAATTATTTGGTTGTTTCAGACTTGCATTTGGGTTATTCAGATTATCTAGTAAGTAAAGGGATTTTTTCATTATTGGATGAGTTTCAAAGAATTAAAGAGATTCTTTCAAAAGTTCAGGAATACAAGATTAATAATTTAATCTTGAACGGAGACATAATCCATGATTTTGGTAGTTTCCCAAACACGCTCAAGAGGAAGCTTAGGTACCTTGTAGAACATTGCAGGGAATTTAATTGTAAACCTTTTTTTATTCTTGGAAATCATGATGTGCAGTTAAAGTATTTCTTAAACAACAACTTGCTAAACTTTAATCTTGATTTTGATGAGAGCTTGCTTATTGGAGATGTTTTTATTACGCATGGCCATAAGTTTTTTGAGCTGCCAAAGGAAGCGAGGTTTTTAATTATAGGTCACGAACATCCTGCAGAACTTATTGAGGATACAAAGTTTAAAGCATATTGGATTACTGATTATAAATCAAAGAAGAAAAAAGCCAATGTTATCATTATGCCTTCATTTTTTGACTTTACTGAGGGAACCCATGAAAAAGAAAGCAGCAGGATGAGTGCATATCGTGATTCTTTTACAAAAATATCTGCAAGGATAATTATTTCTAAACACAAAGGAAGATACTTGACCTTGCCATTAGAACTAACGGATTTTATAAGCTTTGAATTGTAAACTTGGTTGTAATCTGAGAATCATCAAAATACCAAAACTTTTTTAAACTAATGTTAATTACATGCTATCCAAAAGAATTTATAAAACAAGATATCCAAAAGAATTTATAAAACAAGAGGTGCAAAAATGGCAGCCGATAACGCAATATTTGTAGGAAATAAACCGTTTATGAACTATGTAACTGCGGTAGTTATGCAGTTTACAACCCAAGATGCAGAAGAAGTAACCATTAAAGCAAGAGGTAAATTTATCTCTAGAGCAGTAGATGTTGCAGAGATTGCAGCAAAGAGATTCTTGAACGGACAGATTTATGTAGACGACATAAAGATTGATTCAGAAGAGTTCGAGAACAAAGAAGGAAAGCAAGTAAGAGTCTCAACAATTGAGATAACTCTTAAGAAGAAATAAGCTTTGATAAAAACTTTTTATCTTTTTTACTTTCTCTTTCTATTTAAGCTTTTTTTGAACTTTAAGTTGAATTTTAACTTTACTTTGATTGTGTTTCTATCTTAATAAAAACTTATTTAAATCTAAGCAGCTTTTTATCAAAATATGAATAAAGTTTACTCTCACATTTTAGGGAATTTTTTGATCAGCAAATCTGGCAAAAATCAAAAGATATCAAAAGAGCCATTAAAAAATCTTCAAACACTTAATCCTGATTCTCACGATATTCGTGTTTTTGAAAAGGTTTCTCATTATATCTTAGAGAATCACAAGGAAGAACTATATCAAAAGGTTATGGATTTAACAAAAGATAAGTTATCAAAACTTGATTTTAAGGATGATTATGTAATTCAGGCAATTAATGCAATTGATGACTTAGATAAAACAATTAACCTCTTGTCTAAACGATTAAGAAGATTTATCTTAACATATCTCCCAGAATTAAGTTTAAGTTCCATAGATAATGAAAAACTAGTTGATTTGCTAGTTTCAAAAACAAGAGATGAAATCCTAAAGTCAGAGAACTTAACTAAAAGCATGGGCGCTCAAATATCTAAAGATGCTCAGAAGGTTATTAAAGAGTTTGCTTTCCAGATCAAACAGCTATTCGATTTAAGAAAAAATCTGGTTGAGTTTATAAAATCTCAGGAAGAACAGTTTATGAGAAACTTCTCGAGAGTTGCAGGTCCAACTATCGCTGCAAGATTATTAGCTAAAGCTGGCTCGATTCACAATCTTGTATCTATGCCTGCATCAACAATTCAGTTGTTAGGTGCAGAGAAAGCCCTTTTTAGGCACCTGGTTTCAGGCAAGAAAAGTCCAAAATACGGAATCCTTTATCAGCATCCTCTTGTGCAAAAAGTAAAGTCAAGAAATCGCGGAAAAATGGCCCGCGCTATTGCAGACAAACTTGCCATTGCAATCAAAGTTGATTATTTTGACAATAAAGATATTTCAGATGAGTTGTTAAAAGAGCTCCAAAAGAGGTATGAAGAATGCCGTTAGATATCCCAAATCTAAAAATTATTGAGAAAAACAATAGAATAAATCAAGTTTTAACCAAAAATTTAATCCCTGGTGAAAGCGTTTATGGAGAGAAGCTCATCAAATTCAATAAAATGGAGTACAGAGTTTGGGACCCTAAGAGATCAAAGCTTTCAGCAGCAATCTTCAAAGGTTTGCACACCTTAAATTTAAAACGAGATTCAACAATACTTTATCTAGGCGCTGCTACAGGTACAACGGTAAGCCATCTTTCAGATATTGTTGATAAAGGCATTATATTTGCAATAGAGTTTAGTCCTTTTGTTCTTTACAATTTAGTCTTATTAGCTGAGAAACGAAAGAACATCCTTCCTATTTTGGCAGATGCTAACAAACCTGATGAGTATTATAATATTGCTTTAGCCTCAGATTTAATTTTTCAAGATGTTGCTCAACCCAATCAAGTTGAAATTTTTGTAAAGAACGCAAGATTATTCCTAAGACCTGAAGGAGAAGCTCTACTTTCTGTTAAATCAAGAAGCATAGATGTTTCTTTGAAGCCTGGAAAGGTATTTCACAAGGTTAACAAAGAACTCTCTAAATATTTTAAAGAAATTAAGCAATATAACTTAGAACCATTTGAAAAAGACCATGCTTTGTTTTATTGCAAAGGGTTGAAGTATTAAAAATTCTCGAACTTTCTAAAAAATAGGTTCTGTTATGCTGAAAAATAATCGTAAAGTTTAAAAACGTATCCTTTATCCAAAACTTTTGTGCCTCGCTGGTGTAGCCCGGCCAATCATTCAGCCCTTTCGAGGCTGAGACTCGGGTTCAAATCCCGAGCGAGGCATCATCTATCTTCTATTTGAACATATGGTTTTTTAGACCCTTCTTATTTTAGTCTAAGATGCCTTTTTCAGATTAATTTTGAATTTTATTAAGGAAGGATTAATTTGTTTTATCAAAAGTTTTAAATATATGTGTAGATTTATTTAGCGTATCATGGAAGATGCAAAACAATTATCAAAAAGAATTATAGGAAAAACTGTTATTAGTAAAAGCGGTAAACGTTTTGGTGAAGTTGCTGATATAATCTTCGAAACAAAGTCAGGTGAACTAATCCACCTTGTTCTAGAGAACCCAACGCCTTCAGTAGAGAAACTAAACTTAGAGCGAGACAGCGAAGACAATATCTTAATTCCTTTCAGCGCAGTTATTGCAGTTGGCGATATGGTTGTTGTTTCTGAAGAAGATATCATTTAAGTAATTAAACTTATTTTCTATTTTCTTCAAACTTTTTTTAAAAATAGTTTGTTTTCCGAAGTTTAAACGAAGTTTAAAATGAAATGCAAATTTTGTAGGAACAAAGCTGTTTATGCTGAAGAAAGGCTTTGTAAGGAACATTTTAACAAATACTTCGAGAAACGCATTAGAAAATACTTTGATTCTTTAAGACTAAAGAACCTTAAGCTGCTTATAGCAGTAAGTGGTGGCAAGGACTCTTCAGCTATAGCCTATTCTTTAAATCAAATTAAAGACGACTATAATTTGACATTAGAATTGCTCTACTTGGATCTAGGCATTAAGGATTATTCACAATCTTGCAAAAAAACTGCGATGTTGCTTTCAGAAACTCTCGGTTTAAAACTAAATATAATTGATGTCCCAAAAGAGTATCATAAAAGCATAGACGATTTTGATGAAAATTATTCTTGTTCAGCGTGCGGCACTTTTAAAAGATATTTAATTAACAAGTTCGCATTTGAAAACAACTTTGATTATGTTGTTACAGGCCACAACCTAGATGATGAACTCTTTTTTGTTATGAACAACCTGCTTAACAGAAACACAGAATACTTGCTCCGTTCAGGCAAATTAACTGAGACAAAAAAGCAGTTGAAACTTGTTGGCAGATTAAAGCCTTTGTATTATCTCACAGAAAAGGAGAGCTTAATCTTTTGTATCGTAAACAAAATTCCTTTTACAAACATAGAATGTCCTCACGGCAATAACAGTACCCAACTTAGAATGAAGAAAAAGCTCAACGAATTTTTTGACAGCAGAGCAAAAAAAATAAACTTTATAAAATCAATTAACAGTATCAAGAAAGAGTACCTTGAACAAAACAAAGAACTAATGAACTTTTGCGAAGAGTGTGGTTATCCGACTAATGACAAAGTTTGCAGGTTTTGTAGGTTGATAAAATGAATCTCGCTATAACGATTAGCAACTTTTCAATAGGCGTCTTCCTTATTTTGTTTGGTTTGTTGCTTGGTAAAATCGTTAATAATGTATTGAAAAGCTTTCTTTCAAGGTTTAATTTAAATCTCTTTTTTTCAAAGGTAACAAATTTAGATATAAAACTAGAAGAGGCCATTTCTTTGATAACTGCTTTTGTAGTTGGTTTGATATTTGTGGTCTTGGGTTTAAATGTGATGGGAATAGCCACAGTTATCATAAATATTGTTTCAGGATTCATCTTAATTTTAATTATAATCTTTGTTGCATTGGCTGTTAAGGACTTTTTACCAAACCTTATGGCTGGCATTTATATTCTTTCAAAGAAGAGCGTTAATGAGGGAAAATTTGTTAAGATTAAAGGTATAGTTGGAAAGATTGAGCATATTGACTTAATTGAAACAAAAATCAAGACCTTGGATGGCGAGTTTGTTCTTGTTCCAAACTCTCAATTTGTTAAGAATGCGATTTTTATTTTAGAAGAAATGCCTAACACAAAACCTAAATCAAAGAAGAAAAATGGTTCAAAGAAATTCAAGTGAAATCAAATCTAAAGCATTTAAGAGTTTTGGTTTTATCTTGTTAATGTTTATTATGCAGACTTTTTTAAGTTCCAGTCTTGTTTTCTCTTTATCTGTTTTACCTTCAGAAAAAGTATATTATGTTAACAATCAATCTGAGTTTAAAGGTTCTTTTATCGTTTTTGATTCTGTAGATGAAAACAATGTAGTTACAATCTCTTTTAATGATTCTCTATCAAAGTACTTGTCTTTAGACAAGACAATCCTCTCTTTCAAATCAGGAGATTCCAAACAAAAAATTGGCTATGTTCTCTCACTTGGTGATTTGCTTAAAAAACCAGGTCAGCATGAGTTCCCTATTGCTTTTACGCAAAAAATCCTTTCTGACCAGCAAGGCATTTCTGCTCAAATCTCAGTTGTCGCAAAGATTATTGCTATTATTCCTTATCCAGATAGATTTGTAGACTTAGACCAAAACCTAAATGACAAGGAAATAACTTTGCTTATTTCCAACAAAGGCGAGGAGTTACAGAATTGTTCACTTAATGCTAACATCTTTGATTTGAATGCTAATCAACTCATAATGCAGAAAACATTTAAGTTGGATAATTTAAGGCAACACGAGCAAAAATCTTTTGTTATAGATTTAAAAAATATCACCTTGCCTTCACAGATTTTGGTTGAAAGCGTGTTAAAGTGTAATGACTTCTTATCAAACAAAACCAAACTTGTGGAGATTCCAAGGTTTCCCTACAACATCACTTTATCTATCGCAAACATTAATGACAAAGGCGACTCTTTAGAAGTATTAGCAACCTTCAAAAACATTCTAACTGAGAAAGTTGAACAGAAACGAGTACTGTATTTTGTTGAATCTGATGGAAAGAAAAGCAAAGTGTTTAATTTTTACCTGCCAGAATTGAACCCTTTTGAAGAGAGAACCACAACCCTTTTAGTACCTTTATTCTCTAAAAACCAAAACAACCTTTCAATAACATTTTATGTAAACCAAAACAATAAATTAATTTCAGAAACTAAAACTCTATTTTTAGAACAGCCTAAACCCCCAAGTTATAAACTCGTAGTTTATATCCTATTCTTAATTGTGGTAGTTATTATTGCCTCCTTAAAAGCAAAACCTCTGTTATCAAAGAGTTAATTCTTCCTGAAATTTAATCAAGTTTTCTTTTAACTCTTTTTTAACTGTGTTTAAATCATTGTCTCCGTTTAGAACCATAATCCTTCGTCCTTTTTCTTTTAATTTTTTGACAATCATTTCATAGTTTTCATAAAGCTTTTTTTGGAATTCTAGGTTTTCAAATACTTCTTTATGTTGATTTCTCTCAGTTACGCGTTTAAACGCTATTTCAGGATTAGTTCTTATGTAGACTGTTATATCGGGTATAAGAGTCCCATTTGCTTTACCATACTTATGCATTTTGTATAACTCTTCAAAGTTCAACCCTTGTGCGGTTTGATACGCTAATGTTGACAAATCGTATCTTGAGCATAGAACATAGGAATGTTTTAGAACTTCTTTGATGATCTTTGAATGTTGT
This sequence comes from Candidatus Woesearchaeota archaeon, assembly GCA_030154045.1. GTDB lineage: Archaea > Nanobdellota > Nanobdellia > Woesearchaeales > JASKKU01 > JASKKU01. Next base: position 5,994 of record JASKKU010000020.1, on the reverse strand, counting down.
ATTCTGTCTTTAATAAACAATCGTGCAGCATCTTCGCCAGAAAGCGAGTTTTGTTTAAGCAATTCACAAATAGTTTTTCCGCTTTTAGTTATCTTTGTGGGTTCTCTGGTTATCCAGATATTGCTATACTTGTCTCCAAAGATTTCAGGCTCCTGTTTTATCAAATGAATACAGTACTCTAATAAGGTGTCTTTGCCACTACCGTCTATTCCTTCAAAAGTTATGAAAAGAGTTTTCACATTCAATTTTTTAACCTCAATTTTTAAAAGGATATCTTTTTTGGAGAATATATTCTCAGGTTATCTTATATTAGTTAACAGAAAAATTTATAAACTTGATAAAAGTAATTAACCCAAAATGGCAACAAATAAGAATTTAGTACTCGTTTTAGCAACCCTGTTGATTATTATTTCTCTGATAAGCACAATCTTTGTAGTGAGTGAAGCAAATAGGATTATGAGAGAGAATGTGCTTCAGGACAAAACAACAGGGAGGGTCACTTTTTCGGTTGTTAAACCTGGCGAGGTTAAAGAACCTGTAGATTATAACTCAGGTAATGTGATCTTTGCGGTGAGAAAAGAATGAATAACGAAAAATTGAATCAAGGTTTGGTTGTTATGCTTGTTGCTGCTATTGTTGTTTCTATTGGAAGTACTTTAATAAGCCTTAACAAACTTTCTCTGATTGGAGGCATAACTGGTTTTGCAACTTCTGATACTGGCACAGTACAATTCCAAGTTAATGAAAGTACTAGTATTGTTTTGACTGACAATACTGTAGATTTTGGTACTTGCGTACTGAATACGAGCGGTTTAGTTACCTATGATAGTGATGTTGTAACAGGAAATTCAAATAGCAGCTTTAATTGCGATGGATTATCAACTGAGGATTATATGGTTCTGGAGAATAATGGTAACGTGAACGTTTCTGTAACTTTAGAATCAAGTGTTAATGGCCCAGGATTAACTCAATCGCCAACATCGAGAGGTGAATTCTGGTTTAAGGCAGGAAATGATGAAGCTGGTTCTTGTACTTCAGGTTTAGCAAGCACTTGGACAAATATCTCTCAGGCATCACCAACAACTTATACAGTCTGTAGCCACTTAATTAATGTCGATACTAATGATGCAATAAAGATTTGGTATAGAATTGTTTTGCCTGACGATACTCCATCAGGGGCAACTCACTCAGCAACAATAACCTTTAGTGCAGTTAAAGTATAAACCTTTTGGCTTTCTTTTTCTTTTTTGTGTTAATATTTTCTAACTTTTGTTTTTCTAAATAACTAAAATTGCTATTGTTCTTTGTTCATCACATTTATGCTTGCACTTAATCAGAACTCAAAAGCAAAAGCAAAAACTTTATATATTAACAACTACGAGAATTAGATTGATAATACTCACTTTAAGGTGAATCTAAAATGGATGAAGAGAGTTTAAATAGGAGTTTTGTTGTTTTGTTGATTGCTGCTATTGTTGTTTCTATTGGAAGCACAGTAATTAATTTGAGTAGTTTACAAAGAATTGGTTCCATCTCTGGTTTTGCATTATCAGCCCAAGGTACTGTGAGCTTTAGCGTTAATGAATCTGTAAGTATTTCTTTAACAGATAATACCGTGAATTTCGGGGAATGCGTCTTGAACAACAGTGGTTTAATCACGTATATGAGTAATGAAACTAATGGTACTACGATTTCTGGGTTTTATTGCGATGGTTTATCTTCAGGTCCTGACTACATGGTTCTAGAAAATGACGGAAATGTTAATGTTTTAGTTAATCTAAGCTCTAATGTCAGCGGTGTTAATTTTATAGGCTCCCCAACGAACAGAGGCGCATTTTGGTTCATGGCCACAGAGAATGAAACAGGTAGTTGTACAGGTACATTAGCAAACACTTGGACGAATATAACTGCAGCAGATCCAACAACATATAGCGTTTGTACCAATCTAACTAACATTGATAACGCTGATAGCTTGAATATTTCATTTAGGCTTGATTTGCCAGACGATACAACAGTAGGTACAAAATCTGCTCAAATAACCTTTAGCGCAGTCAAAGCTTGATTTTTTAGATTAATTTTTAATTATTGTTTTTCTTTGATTTTGTTTGTGGCTTACCGAAACTTTTTTAAACAAATTCTTATCTATTCTCTTACCATGTCTTTTAACAAGTATGTTAGTTTTAAACAGGTATTCCTTGGCATATTTTTGTTAATGACACGTTCAAACTGATTCTGATTATAAAAAGGTTTTAATATAAAGACGCTTTTGGCTCTTTTTGTTTTGTTATGTTTCAACTTACATGTAAATTAAATGCTTACAAAAGGTGATAAAATATGAGTGATGAAAAAATAAAGATTAAATTCCCTGATGGAGATATTGTTGAATATCCTAAAGGTATAACTGCCTTGGAGATTGTTGAAGGTATAAGCAAAAAACTCGCTAAGAAAACCATTGCTGCAAAACTTAATGATAAGGTTATTGATTTGTTTAGGCCTATAGAAGAGGACGGCTCTATAGTCTTCTTGACTTTTGATGATAATGAAGGAAAACAAGTATTCTGGCATTCAGCATCTCATATTCTAGCACAGGCTGTCAAAAGACTTTATCCTCAAGCCAAGCTTGCGATAGGGCCTGCAATAGAAAACGGCTTTTATTATGATTTTGATGATTTGAACATAAGTGAACAAGATTTAGAGAAGATTGAAAATGAGATGAAGAAAATTATCAAGGAAAACCAGAAGTTTACTCGAAAGGTTATTAGTAAAGAGCAAGCTTTGGATCTATTTAAGAACGAGCCTTACAAACTTGAACTGATTAATGATTTAGATGATAAAGTTATTTCGATTTATTCAAATGGAGATTTTGTTGATTTATGCAGAGGTCCGCATGTTGTAAGCACTGGTGTAATAAAAGCAGTAAAACTAACCAAGTTGGCTGGCGCCTACTGGCGCGGGGATTCCAATAACAAGATGCTAACTAGGATTTACGGTATAGCTTTTCCATCAGAAGAACAGTTAAAACAGTATCTACATTTTATAGAAGAAGCGCAAAAACGCGACCATAGAAAATTGGGAAAACAACTAAGGTTGTTCAGTTTGCATGAGGAAGGCCCAGGTTTTCCATTCTGGTTGCCCCGAGGTATGGTCATATTTAACACCTTGATAGATTTCTGGAGAGAAGAGCATAGGAAAGCAGGTTATGTGGAGATAAAAACGCCAATTATGCTCAATAAGGCGTTATGGGTAAGGTCTGGGCATTGGGATAACTACAGAGAGAACATGTACTTGACAAAGGTTGATAATGAGGAGTTTGCAATAAAACCTATGAATTGTCCTGGCGGCATGCTCGTTTACAAAGAAGAAGTGCATTCTTACAAAGAATTGCCTTTAAGAGTTGGAGAAATTGGGTTGGTGCATAGGCATGAGTTGTCAGGAGTGCTTTCAGGTCTTTTTAGAGTTCGCGCATTCCATCAAGACGATGCGCACATATTTATGAGACCTGACCAAATTAAGGATGAGATCCTTGGCGTTTTACAGTTGGCTGACAAGTTTTACTCAATCTTTGGTTTGGATTACCATTTAGAATTATCAACAAGACCTGAGAAATCTATTGGCACTGATGAACAATGGGAACAGGCTACCACAGCATTGGAGCAGGCGTTGAAAGCTACAGGCCGTGATTACAAAGTTAATGAAGGAGACGGCGCGTTTTATGGTCCAAAGATCGATATACATATTAAGGATGCTATTGGCAGGACTTGGCAATGCGGAACAATTCAATTAGATATGTCTTTGCCTGAGAGATTTGATTTGACATACATGGGCGAAGATGGCGAAAACAAACACAGGCCTGTAATGATACATAGGGTTATCTATGGTTCTTTGGAGAGGTTTATTGGAATCTTAATAGAACACTTTGCAGGCAAGTTCCCTTTATGGCTAGCTCCTGAACAAGTGAGAGTAATCCCAGTTTCAAATAACTTTAATGACTATGCCGAAGAAGTTTACAAGAAATTGTTTGACCTTGGATTTAGGGTTGAAAAAGACTTTAGAGACGAAACTGTTTCAAAGAAAATCAGGGATGCCCAGTTGATGAAAGTAAATTATATAATAGTTGTTGGCGAAAAGGAGAAGTCCACTAATACGGTTAATGTCAGAGATGGCAGGGAAAACAAGGTTCTAGGCCAATTAAACTTGGATGACTTTATTGCGTCAATGAAGAAGGAGATTGAGGAAAAGAGACTATGATTATTGCTGGTATAGATGAAGCTGGAAGAGGTCCTTTGATAGGGCCTCTGGTTTTAGCTATAGCCGTAGCTGACTCTAATGCTGAGTCTTTATTAACAAAATTAGGTGTTAAAGATTCTAAGAAACTAACAAAAAAAACAAGAGAACGAATTTTTGAGCAGTTGAAAAAAACTCTTATTTTTTTTGATTATAAGATTATCTTTCCTGCTGAGATTGATTTTGCAGTTAATTCTAAAGAATACAATCTTAACTGGTTGGAGGCTGACGCAACAGCTTTTCTTATCAACAAAGCTGTTAAATCTCTTAATCCGAAAGGAAAAATTATTGAAGAAGTTTATATTGATTTGCCTTCAACAAACCAATTAGCATATGTCTCTTATTTAAAACAAAGGATTAATTCTAATGTGAAAATTATAGCTGAACACAAGGCTGATGACACTTATCCAATAGTTTCTGCAGCTTCAATCATTGCAAAGGTTGTGAGAGATAATGAAATTGAGAAACTCAAAGAAACTTACGGCGATTTTGGTTCTGGTTATCCAGCAGACCCTAAAACTCAGAAGTTCCTTAAAGAAAACTTTGAGAAGTACAACATATTTAGGAAATCCTGGAAATCTTATCAAAGACTTAATTCCAGTTCTGAAAAACCTCTGAATTCCTTTTTTAAGAAAGAATGAAAGGGGTTTATCTTTTATTGCTAGAATTAAAAAAATCACTAAATATTAAAGTAGGTTCTTTAGGAAAAATCTCTTTTAGAAGAGGTCTTTATCTTTATGTTGGCTCTGCCCAAAATTCCCTAGAGAAAAGAATACAAAGGCATTGCTCGAAACAAAAGAAAAAACACTGGCACATAGATTATCTAACGGCTAGCCTTTTTGTTAATGTTGTAAAAGTTTATACTACAAACAAAGAAAAATCTTTCGAACAGGAATTAGCAATTAAATTATCAGAGCATATTCCATACATTAAGGGTTTTGGTTCAACAGACTCTTTAGCCAAATCGCATTTGTTTTATGTTCCCAAAGTTGACTTTGATGTTCTTCGTGATTTGATCTCAGGATTAAAATTAAAAGAGCTCCCTCCTAAATAGCAAATTATATAAAACTCAGACTTTTTTATCTTCATTATGATAGTCGAAGTCGAGAAAGGAGAACTTGCAGTTATCAAGCGTAAGATTCTGCTTAAAGATTCTTTGCCTCATTGCAAGGAGCACGGTGCTATGATTAGGGTTACACCGTCTTTTGAGAACAATTTTAGTATTTGGAGATGTCCTATTTGTCATATTGGTGGTTTGTATGACAATAACATTGAAGATGTCCATTCAGCTTTCTTTGAAGGCATAGATAAAAAACACAATTCTGAAGCTTTAGAAAGAACTTTTTTAGAATTACAAACTATATTAAGCAGGAACAAAATTAACTATAGGGTTTTAGGATTATCCTCTTTGTATCTGCAAGGGTTTGATGTCCTGCCAGAGAAATTAAGCATTGAATTAAATAAAGACGACTTTAAAAAGGTAAAACAAGATTTAGAAAAACTAGATTTGTTAGATCTCGTCTTAACAGATAAGAAAATAGAGAGATTTGAAGCAGAAACCATAGATCAAATAAAGAAAAGAATGAAAACAGACAAAAAACTTAAATCAGATTTAGAGAAAAATTCTAAGTTAGATAAAGAAATAAAAAAATTCTTTGAACTCTAAATTTTATTTCTTACTTTTTAGGTTTTTTGAACTTCTTGGTTACT
>JASKKU010000019.1 GCA_030154045.1 Candidatus Woesearchaeota archaeon | reverse complement strand
TCTAAAGCCAATTAGAAAAGGTGATTAAAATTAAAAAGAACAAGCTTAATTTTAATAAGGTGTTTAACCTATCGTTTAAGCAAGTAAGCAAGAACTGGAAATTTTATTTGAAAATAGGAGCGATTTTCTACTTGATTCTGCTTGGCTTGTTGGCTATTGCAAGTTTAACAATTTTATCTGCTAACGAATGGGTAATTATAACCTCAATGACAATCGCAATTTTGATTTTTATGTTTCTAGAGGTTATTTACGCATATTATTTGTTTAAAACGGTTATTAAGAATAAGAAATCTCATGAAACAAGGTTTTATGAAATGATCAAACTTAATACAAAACCTGGGTTAAAGTTCTTTTTGTACCAGTTAGTTTACGCTTTATTCGTCCTTGTGTTATTTATAGTGATTCCGATGACTTTAATATATCTTCTTTTAAAATACATAACAAACATTTGGGTATCAGTTAGCTTAGCTCTAATCATCTTAATAGCAACTGTTTTCTTAGGAATAATGTACTCAGTTTATTGGCAGTTCTATCCTTATTTAATTGTTGAACAAATTGAGAAAAGGAAGAAGTTTGAGTTCAAAAAGGCTCTTAAACAAAGCCATAAATTAGTTAAAGGCAAGTGGTGGCCAATATTTGCTTTTGATATCTTGTTAGCATTAATATTGCTAGGGATCTCTCTAGTTGGTTATGTAATAAACAGTTTGATAAGTCTAGCGTCTGTAGGAAGTCTTTCCTTGCCAATACTAGGTTTAGGATTTGGGATATTGTTAGTTGCTTTAAGCATGTTAATTTCTGTTTTGGTTAGCTTCTTTGAGTTGCCGATTAAGATAATTCTCTTAGGAGAGGCCTATAAACAGTTGAAAAAGTAAAAATAACAAACCTTTTATTTTCTTTTTTTATGCCTTTTTATTATGAAACTTTTGCTGCATTCTTGTTGCGGACCTTGTAGTCTTGGTACAATCTTCCAGTTGAAAGATCAATATAAAATAACAGGATATTTCTTTAATCCAAATATCGCACCAGAAAAAGAATTTCTAAAGAGAATTGAAGCGTTCAAAAAAAGTTTTGAATACTACAACCTGCCTTACATCATTGATTATGATTACAGCAAGCATAAGAACTGGAGAGCGCATGTTAAAGGTTTAGAATTGTTGAAAGAAGGTTCTGAAAGATGCTTGAAGTGTTATGAATTTAGATTAAAACAAGCAGCAATCTTTGCTAAAGAGAATAATTTTGATTGCTTTACAACAACATTAACAGTTGGACCAACTAAAGAAGCAGAGAAGATAAACAAAATTGGGAAACAACTTGAAAAAGAGTTTGGGATAAAGTTTATAGAAGGCAATTTCAAAAAGAATAACGGCTGGAATGAAAGCATAAGGTTAAGCAAGGAACTAAAATTATACAGACAGTATTACTGCGGTTGCGAGTTTTCGCTTAGAGATACTTTACTAAGGAAATATCGTCAAAACAAAAATGATTCTTAAAAAGGATATAAGAGCAATAGGATTTGATGACAAGCCTTTTAATAAATTTCAAGACAAAAAAAGCGAGGTCATTGGAACTGTCATGAGGGGCAATTCTTTAATTGAAGGTTTTCTAAAAACAGAGATTACTGTTGATGGTAATGATGTGACTGATAAAATTATTGATTTGATTAAAAGCTCTCAGTTTAGTAATCAAATAAGGGTAATTTTTTCTGATGGGATAACTTTTGCTGGCTTCAATGTATTGGATGTTTTTAAAGTGAATGAGGTTCTAGGGATTCCTATAATCGTGATTATAAGAAGAGAACCGAACATTGAACGAATAAAAGATGTGCTTAAAAAACTGAATAAGCAAAAAGAGCTTGAATTAATCAATAGATTGCCCAAAGCTGTTAGCTTTAATGGGATTTATTATCAGAACATTGGCTTAACAAATAAAGATTCTGAAAGTTTGATTAAGAGGTTTACTCTCTCAGCAAAAACCCCTGAACCTATTAGAATTTCTCACCTGATTGGACAGATGCTAGCATTTAACAAGAGTTCGGGTCATGCATAAATCATTCTTTACCTATAAACGTGCTAACTATCCGGACTTTCCCTGGCAAAACTCTAATAATCTCGTCCAAATCATCAAATTTTAGGATTTTATTGATTTTCTTAGCAGCATCGCTCCTTTTATCATTACCTGGAATTATTTGTACATAACCTATGCAATGTTTTGATATAGCAGATTTCGGTCCGGCCATAATCTTATCTTCTGTTTTCAGTTTTCCAATATAAAGTTCAATTTTAGCTGAGATGTAATGCTTTGTACCTCTAATCATAAAAGAACCTTTTCCCATATATTCTCCAGATTCTGTCTTCTTTGAGACCTGTTCTGGTTTGACATAAAAAACATCTAAATAACTTAAACCTCTGTCCCAAGCTTTAGAGTAGGATGCTGTGAAAACTGCTGCTTCTTCTATGGTTTTTTCATCAATCTCTTTTCCTTCAGATTTTATAACTGTAAAAGGAGAGCCGGGCAGCTCGGTATGCAACACTAAATCATCTGAATTCGTATGTTTCTTTATAAGGATCTCATTAGTGGTAGCATCTCTGCCAGCAATAACTAAAAAACCTTGAGATGAGAAGAACCATCTAAACCTCTCAAACCATTTTTTCTCAGCTTTCTCGGGCTTAGGTTTCTTTGTTTTAACATGAGACTCCTGAGTTTCTTTATCTAATTGCTCAAGTTTCTTAGAAAATTCCTCAATAACTTGATTTATTTTCTCGGCTTTCTTTTTTAATTTTTTAGCCTTTTCAAAGTACTGATTAGCATTTTGGTTAAGGTCTTTATCTAAATCCAGGGTTATTTTCATTAGAAATATAAAAAGAAGAAGGTTTTATAAAAATTGTTCGAAAATTTATTTTTTGATTAACTTTCCGTTCAATGTTGCTTCTTGACCAGGTCTTGAAGTTATGATTACATCCCCCAATTCTGTCTCTACAACAGTTCCTTTTGTTATGAAGTTTCTGATAACGTAGTTCCTGTTAGCAGGGTTTTCCTTGATTTTTAAGATCTCTACAACTTTACAAGTGCCATCTGGTAAAGCAACATTTACTTTCTTTTCTGTTAGGAGTCTTGCCTTATAGTTTCCGCCTCTAACCCTCTTTACTCTGATCTTTCTTTCACCTAACTTGACAAATAGAGGAGAGCTTCCCAACTCGTAAAGCTTTTTCTTACGATAAGCCTTATAAAGACCACCTGTTGCTTTTCTCTTCGATCGTAATTGTGAGATTGCCATCTTAAATCACAGGATTTTACTTAAATTTAAAAATGTTTCTATAGAGTTTACTTAAAAATTATATTTCAAGATGGAATTCGTTCCCAAAGTATAAATTCCAAACTTCTTTAGAAACCACGCGGTAATGCGGGTTATAAGTTTTTATGTAGATTTCAGAATGATGAGGAATAAAATCAGAGCTTATCATTTGCATAAGTTCTTGTCTTTGTTGGTTATACTCAGTTATATCTAGAATTAAAGAGGCTAGCTTCCAGAAGAGGTTTAAATTTTGTTTAAAATAGGAAGTTTCGGCATGTAAAGATTTTAAGGCGGAGTTAACAAGAATTTCAAAGAAAGTATCTAAATCTATGTGATTCTTTTTAACAAAACTTAAGTTTACTCTTACATAATCAAGTTTATTAGAAAGTGTCAAATCTTGAAAATCAGGATTTGTATCTGAAAGAACATCTATCTGATTAACCTCAGATTCTAAATATTTCTTAACCTTATCCTGCTGAGCATTCAAGAGATGTCTTGGCCCTTCTACTGCCTGCAAGTACAGTTTATAATAATCAACTAATTGAGCCTTGCTATGAATCTTTTGTTCATAACGAAAAATTTCAGTTAATTTGTGTTCTAATGAACTCATTTTTATAAAAAAGCTTGCCTTTATTAATAGAAGAAATACAAACCTTTAAAATCTTTCCATTGGACATTTACGCAAAAATTCTTTTTAAATAAACCTAGGTTTTAACAAGGCATGATTACTGGAACTGCAAGTTTGCCATTGCATTCAGGAAAGGCGCCCGGTTGGTTAATGAAACGTATGAAAGGTTTGGCTAACGAGATGACGAAACTAATTGTAGATTATAAAGGCGAGAAATACTTCTTTCAATTAATATCTAATCCATACTGGTTTCAGTCATTTGGTTGTGTTCTAGGTTTTGATTGGCATTCTTCTGGCTTAACAACTACGACAATAGCTGCTTTAAAAAGTATAAACAATGATGAACTTGATATAAAGATTGCTGGCGGGAAAGGAAAGGCTCATAAGGTGCAGAATGAAATTGAAAACCTTGCAGATAAGATGAATTTAAACGAACACAAGTTAAGTGCTTTAAAATACTATAGCAAAATGAGCGCAAAGGTTGATAATGTTCTTGTACAAGATGATTTTAATTTGTATCACCACTCAATTATATTCAGCAAAAAATATTGGGCAGTTATCCAACAGGGAAAAAACAATTCCTGGGCCAGAAGATACCATTGGTTGTCTGATAATGTTCAAAAGATAACTATTGAACCTCACTCGGGCATACAGAGTGAAAAGGTTAAGCAAAAAGTGCTAAACATGACAAGCAAGGACAATAAAGAACACCAAAAAATTTCTGTGGATTTAGTAAATGATAATCCAGAGCATGTTTTCAAATATTTTTCTAAACAGAGAACTCTAAATGAGTTTACAAGCAAAAGTTATAATCAAGACTTGAAAATGCCAAAGAACCATTATATCGAATACTTTAAACTTAGCAAACAAGCCAGAGAAGCCCTTAAAAAAGCTTATGAAATCAAACCTAAAGATTATGAAGAGCTTATTGCGATAAAGGGTTTAGGCAAATCATCTATAAGGGCCCTTGCTCTGGTTTCTGAATTAGTTTATGGCAAAGAATTATCCTGGAAAGACCCTGCCAAGTATTCTTATGCTCACGGCGGTAAGGACGGAACTCCGTTTCCTGTTAAAAGAAGAACCTATGATAAAACAATAGAGTTTCTAAAAGAAACCATAAAAGAGTTAAGCTTAAATAAAAATGAGAAAAAGCAAGCCTTAATGAGGCTAGCGAAAGTTTTAGAAGTTAAATCACATGCAGAATAGCACAGTTCTCATCTTGGTATAATTTTTCAAGGAAATCTAGGTTCTTTTGGTTTGAATTAAGTAGAAGAGATTGATTTAGAACAGTTCTTGCTTGGAGAAACTTGCCTTGAAATAGAGCAAACAAGAAAGAATCCCTAAAATCAAAATCATCCTTTGTAAGGATTATATAAGAAGCGTTAAAAGTTTTTAACCCTTTATAAACTAAATCTGAATTGTTTGACAAGAATAAAGAAGCTATCGTTTGAACTTTGCTTTTCTTCTCAAAACTTGGATAAATCAAAGTATCATAAGAATGGCCTGGATAAAAATAGACCAAATCAGGAGAAGGAGCCATGATTAAAGGAGTTAGATTAGTGTAAGCATAAATCTGAGGAGCATTTAAATACCAAGTTAAAGCATAGCCGGAAAGATTATTTTTTTCAGCATAAGACAAACAGTTTTTCAGTTTTTCATTAAAAGGGATTTCGTATGAAATATTTGTGTAATTAAATCTAAGCATTGTTTTATTATGAAAGAACACTTTTTTGATAACAAGTTGCCCACGAGGCAAAGGCAGTTCTTTGATAGTTTTGCCTTGAGAAAGAATCTCCCAAGTTTGAAAGATTATTGAAGTCAAAATTATTACGATAAAAAGAATCCTGAATGACGACAAAAAATTGCTCTCAAAATCCATAGAAAAAAGAAGAAATTAATTTTTTAAAAACATTGTTAAAATTTTAATTCTCAGGGTTTTTAACATAAGGTTTCTCATGAGATAAGCCATATTTTTCTTTAAACTCTTCCGACAGATTACGGCCAGTAGCAACAGCTGGAAGAAGTTGATAGAGGTTCTGAGGCAACAACCCTTTTGCTTTTGATTCATCTTTTATGTATAAATTGAATTTATCTTGCCTCTTCTTTAGTGCTTCAGCAACAACGCCTGGATGGTAATAGTCAGGCACAGATAAAATGTAATCCTCGAAAACCTTTGAGTTATGCAAATTAACTAAAGGATGCTCCTGCTCAAGCAAATTATGGATGGTATTGTGCAGATGATAACTAAACTCTTTCTTAAAGTCTTCACCGGAGTACTTTGAATACTTGACTGTGTTCTTTAACTGTGCTCTTATCTCTTGTATAACTTTAGCATTTATACCTGTAAGCTGGGGAAGAACTTTTGACAAGTATTCAAACCTTTCTTCATAACTTAGTCCTTGCTCCTCAAATAGCTTCTTGATCTCATTTACAATATCGTGACCTCTTTCGCCATGAGCGTGTTTAACAAAGTTAAGCAAGTACTCCTCAAGTATTGAATCAACATCTTCTTCCTTGAGTTTTCCATCTTCGTTCAATTTGAGGTTTTCCATAACTGATTTGTAAGAATTCATATGTGCATCAAATTCGTGATATATGAGTTTTCCTTGGTTTTCAGGCTCAAAATGCTCATATACTTTGTCAAGTGCATCTACAAGTTTGTCAATGCTTTCATTTTTATCTTTATGTTTAAATACCATAACTTCCACCTGAGTGTAAATTATACTCTCAATTATTTAAATATTTCTAAGTAAGAATATAGAAAACGAGCCCTATAAGAAAGTTTTATAAATCAACCTAAATTCTCTAAGTTTGAGGTTTAGGGGTTGGCAGAAAAAAAGGTGATATGATGGTAACTTTATTTGATGTTGATCCACAAAAATTAATAAAAGCTACTGCTGAAAAGCTTAAAACTTTAGAGAATATTAAAGAACCTGAATGGGCTAAATTCGTTAAGACAGGCCACAGCAAAGAAAGACCACCTATGGAAAAGGATTGGTGGTATACCAGAGCTGCAGCTATCTTAAGAAAGGTTGCTATAAGAGGCCCTATTGGCGTTTCTAAGTTAAGAGTCCTTTTTGGAAGCAAAAAGAACAGGGGTTTCAAGCCTGAAAAGTTCTATAAAGCTGCAGGAAACCATATTCGAAAAATCCTTCAGCAGTTAGAGAAAGAAGGCTTAATAGTTCAGAAAAAAGAAGGACAGCATAAAGGAAGAATCATTACTCCAAAAGGCAAGTCCTTCTTGGATAAGATTGCTACTGAAATTGCTAAATCAGAACCTAAGAAGGAAAAAGCTGAGAAGACAAGTGCAAAGAAGACAGAGAAAAAGGAAGCTGCAAAGAAAAAAGAAGAAAAAGCAGAGACCAAGGAGAAAAAAGAGACTAAAAAAACCAAGAAGAATTCAAGCACAAAAACCAAATCAGAATCCAAAAAAGAGTAAAGGTGATATTCATGGCTAGATACAAACATCCTGCTAAAAAAAAGAAATTGGCTAGAATGAACAAACTAACAAAATGGGCACCATTCTGGTTGATTCCAAAAGTTTTTGGTAAAGGTAAGAGAGTTCATCCAATAAGAATCACTAGACAAAAGAGAAGTTGGAGAAGGACCAAGTTAAAGATATGAGGTGAATATTATGGCTGATACTGAAAGAGTTTATGTTATTAATGTATGGAAAGATGTTTTAAGATCTCCAAGGTATAAGAGAGCTAAAAAGGCTATCTCAGTTATCAAAGCTTTCATAAAAAGGCATCTTAAAGTTGATGAAGTAAAGCTAGGAAAAGCCCTAAACGAGAAGGTTTGGGAGCACGGCATAAAGAATCCTCCTCACAAAGTTAAGGTAAAAGCTTGGAAGGAGAACAACATTGGTTATGCTGAGTTGTTTGGTGTAGAGGTTAGTGCTAAAAAAGAAGAGAAGAGAGCTGCAAAGAAGAAAGAAGAGAAAGCAGAAGAAAAGAAAGAAACCAAAGAAGAAAAACAAGAAGTGAAGGAAAATAAGAAAGAAGAAAAATCAGAAACCAAAGAGAAAAAAGAGAGCAAAACCAAAGCAAAATCTACCACCAAAAAGACAACAAAGAAAAAGACAAGCGCAAAGAAGACAGAGAAAAAAGAAGCTGTAAAGAAGAAGGAAGAAAAAGCAGAAGAGCTGAAAGAAACAAAGAAAGAGACTAAAGAGAAAAAAGAAACTAGTGAGGAAAAGAAGGAGTGAGGTTTTTTATTTTTTATTTCATAACTATTTCTGAGTTAAGACTAAATTTTTAAAAAAGCGAATAATTAATTTAGTGTATGGAGTTACTAAAGCCTTATGAAATGCATGAAGCACCAAACAAGTTCTTTATGTTGTCTGCGTTCGGGTTAATTATAAGTGTTCTATTATTTATAGGCGGTCTTTTAGATTTAAGTTGGGCTGTTGCTTTTTCATTAACATTCTTGGTTATGCTGCTTGGCTCTTTGTTAGCTATTTCTCCAAAGGAATAAAATCTCGAAAAGTTTTTTAATATCTTTTATTGAGTTTTTTTAGCATGGATACTTTATCGAGCATCAGTTTTGCCAAGCAGCAAGGCTTCTATGAGGTTTCTAAAGAGATTTCATACAAACTAAACAATCTGTTTAATTCAAGCATAGGCATCAAGCCAGGAATCCAGATGTTAATCTATGCAAGCTCAAATCATAGTAAAGTGCCTTATATTCTCTCCTTAGCTTACTATTTAAAAGCCATTAGAAAAGGAATACATCCGTTTTTAGTGTTTTCAAGAAATGAGAACATTGCTGATGAAATAAGCAAAAGAATCTATTCTCTTAGAAAAAACAGCATAGTTATTGTGAATTTAGAGAATAAAATAAAAAAAATCAACGGGCTTTCTTTTAGAAAATTCTGCAAAGCCAATAACATAAGATTCATAGTCACGCCAAGCTTAGGCTTCGTAACTGAAAAAAATCTGCCTGTTTTAATTAAAGCGCTAAATGTTGATTACAATTTAATACATAAAAAGGCTTTAAGGATAAAATCGCAGTTATTGAACAAAAAGATTCTCTATATAAGAACAAAAGCTGGAACTGATTTAAAAGTTGATATTAGCTTAAAAACTCCTTTGATTTCATCAGGCATATTTGAAGAGAATTCTTTATCTACCAATTTGCCTGGAGGCGAGATTTACTACGCTACCAAAAGAAATGGAGTTAATGGAAGGGTTGTTATTGACGGTTCTTTAAGAACTCCAAAAAGCTGCAAAGTTGTTAATGAACCGGTTGAACTTATTATCGAGAAAGGCAGGATCGTAAGCATAAAAGGAAAAGAAGGCTCGGAATTAGTCAAGAGTTTAAAAGAAGTATATCTCAAACACAACAGGCTAGAGACTGTTTATTATATTGGAGAAGTTGGCATAGGATTAAATCCTGTTTCAAATATAATAGGCGCAACAATTTTAGATGAAAAGGTTTTAGGAACAGCACATATTGCAATAGGCAGAAATGTTAGTTTTGGAGGTTCAATAAGCGCACCAATACATCTTGATCAGGTCTTCAAGAACCCAGATATTTTTGCAGATGGGGAAAAGATAATTTTTTAAGAATCAAGCTTTGTATAAGGAAAGCATTTCTTCTTCTATAAAGTGGGTTTTCGCTGGAATAATTATGCAATGAGGCGGCTTACCAAAATCCAAAGTCTTAAGCTGATTCAAAGCGCCATACTTAATCACAGCATTATTTGAACCCAACCTAGCACAGCCCACAACTTTTAAGTCCTCAGAAATTATTGAGTGAGATACTTTTGATTCCAATTTAAGCAATAAATCTAGCCCCTCATTTATAGTCATAAGTTTATCAGGTTTAATATCCAACAGCACTAAAGTATGCAGATTATTCTTCAGATTAAATTCTATAACTTCATAAGGCGAGGTAGGAAAATAGTTTCCTTCAGGATAAACCAAAGTTGTAACCCTGCCAAATCTATACAAGGATAAGCCTGTTATACCAACAGCTGTCAATATTGAAGCGTTATTAATAACTTTTACATCTATGCCTTGCTTCTTAGCATCAAGAAACAAAGCAGTATGAGTCGTAGCGCTAAAAACGTCTCCTACAACAAGAAAAGAAACATTCTGTTCTTTTGCAGGTTCTAAAATCTTCTGACTATTATTTTCAACTAACTTTCTGTCTGCTAAAATAATTTCTTTGCCAGTTATCTTTCTCAAAGAATCTAAATCAAAATCAACCAACCTTGAGGTGTAAGACTCTAAGAAAACTAGGTCACTTTGCTTAATTCTCTCTAAACCAGAAAGCGTCAAAGATTTTACAGAAAGCCCTAACCCGATCATAAAAAGTGCCATAAGAAATCAAGATAAAAAAATAAAATAAAAAGGTTTCCTTATTTCTTAATTAACAAAATCACTAACACCAAGACCAACACTAACAGTAGTAAAAAGACTCCGCCTAGCATTGCTATAAACAATGGACTCTCTGTAAAAGGTTGTTCGTATATAATCTGTTCTCCTGTTGTCTCAGGTTGTTGAGTTGGTTGTGATTGTGTAGTTTGACCAACATTCACTTCAACTTGTGAACTCTGAGTGTTGTTTTCTTCTTGGGTTTGTGTGGTCTCTTCGCATTTAACCACAGATAATGTAAAAAATCTAACCACATTAACTTCATCGTTATCGTCTGTAACTTTCAATATTATCCTGTAATCTTTCGTTTCCTTAGCTGAATCAATATAAATCGGGACATCTAATGAAAAATCATTATCCTCATTGAAAGGATTACTATCTAAGGATACAATCTTTTGATAATTCAATCCTAAATCTTCATTTGTTACAGTCACTTTAAGGTCTAGGTCATTCCTACCAATGTTGTATATCTTACCAACTAACTCAGCTGAACCTGAACAGGTTATCTTAGCGGGAAATAGTTCAAAGTTCTTTAAATAAACTGCATATCTATCTTTCTTTATCTTCAAAGTATAATGCCTCTCTTCTACAAGATCAACATTAGCTTCATCTCTACCATACATATAAACATCCACATCATAATAACCGTCTTCAACTTGTAATGGAACATCTAATGAAACTTCTAAGGTATCATAATCGTTATAATCTAAATCAATCTCATCACTTTCTTCATACAAATCGTCTTTGTCCTCGCCATCTATCCCTCTAATATAAACTTCTGCATAAACATTCTGTAAATCCAACCTGTCAGGATGCACATTCCTAATCTTAAAACTAAAGTCTAGTTTTGAATCAGGTTTTGCTTCAAAGGTTTCGCCATCTGATAATGTTTCAGAGTCGCCATCAACCTCTACTTTAACTCTTTCAAAATCGATGTAAGTTTTCTTAACTACCTTTAGGACAAAACTCTGAGTTGTTGCATTAATGCCGTCAGTAACCTTTATTGTGACATTATAATCTCCAAGCTGTGTCGGCAACCAGGTAATAACGCCTGTAGTAGAATTGATTATCATGCCCTGTGGAGGGTTCTCTAAGAAGTATACTAAAGTATCTCCATCAGGGTCATTAGCGTTAGCATCATAAGTATAGGTCTCATTTACATAAGCGCTAGTTTTTGGAGAGCTTACAAATACAGGAGCTCTGTTAACATTATTTACAGTTAATGTTACTGCTTTAGTATCTGAAGAATTATTATCAGTAATGGTAAAGTTGGCAACATAATTTCCTGCATCATCATATGTTGGATTGAAATAGAAGGTACAATTTCCTGAGTTTACTATAACAAAGTACTGCCCTTGAGGCTGTGGAGTCAAATTAACACTGCACTGCAAACTGCCATTGAGATCTGTATTGTTTATAGGCAGTTGATATACAAAATTTTCGCCCTCATTTACATTCAAAGGCCCAAAGTCTAAGAAAGAAACTGTACCAAAAACCGGCATAATTAACAAACTTACTATTAAAAACATCAAACTTTTTTTCATTATATCACCCTCAAACCCGTGTTCTTTTTAACTTGGCAGTAGTGATAGTATTTAAACTTTTCTTTTTTAGTATTAAAAAAACACTGAATTAAAGTTAGGGTATAAAAGAAAAGCTTAATCTTTTGAAAAGTACGAAACAAAATTTTTTTAAAGGCAAGCAATTTCCTGTGTTTTGTGATATTCATGGTTAAGGTTGAAAGGTCAAACTCGAGAAGAAAGATTTTCGTCAAGGTACCTGGTAATAGTGTAAAGATTCATTATGCTGCAAGAAGGCCTAAGGCTCATAGATGTAGTGTTTGCGGAAAACCTTTGAAAGGTACTCCAAATCATATTAATTCACAGATAAAGAAGCTTTCAAAGACCCAAAAGAGACCTTCAAGGATTTATGGCGGCCAGATTTGCCACGAATGCTTGAGAAAAATGCTTATTGAAGAGGCATTATCTTTAGATAACTAATCATAAAAGGTGGAAACATGTTCGAAGTCGGAAGAGTTGTAATGAAGATTGCTGGCAGGGATGCTGGAAAAATCGGTGTTGTTATAAAATTAATTGATGATAAATTCGTTATGATAGATGGATTCACAAGAAGAAAAAAAGTCAACATTAAACACTTAGTTCCCCTAAAGAAAATAATAAACATCAAGGAAGAAGCAAAAAGAGAAGAGATTCTGCCTTTATTAGAACCTTTAATTAAGAAATAAATCTTTTTTTCTATTTTATTAGCTCAGATTTCTCCCGCGTTGTTGCAGATACAATTGCTCGATGTAGTCTATTGAAGAGATTTCGCTAACATCTTTGTCATAACGTACTCTAACAAGTCTTGGGAATCTCAAAGCATAACCTGAAGAATATGTCGGACTTTTCTGAATCTCTTCATAAGCCACTTCTATCACAATTTCGGGTTTAACTCTTACTTGTAATCCAGATTCTGAAATGATCAACTCTTTCAATTTCTTAGTCATCTCTTCATAAGTTTCTTTGTTTTCTGAGTTTAGCTCAGCAAAGCCTGAACTAACCTTGCCAATTTCCAGCAGGTTGCCTAACTCATCCCTGCAAGCTAGAATAAAAGAAGTTAGTAAGCCAGCACGTTTTCCTTCACCATATTCAGCACCGACAATCACTAAATCCAAAGTTTCCATCACGGGCTTGACTTTTAAGCCATAACCTACTCTCTTGCCTGGTTTGTAAATAGCATCTAAAGATTTTACCATAACACCTTCATTACCCTTATCCAAAGATTCTTGATAAAATGCTTGTGCTTCTTCATAATTGTTTACAATCTTCTGTTTCGCAGGGCCAAGAACCTTGTCTTTCGCCTTAATAACCTCAACAAGTTTTTCTCTCCTAACAGAGAATTTCTCTTTAATTAGGGTTTTTCCGTTGAGATAAAGGATATCAAACGCGTTAACTTCAACAGGAAAGTCCTTGCTCATCTCGTGAATATTGTACTTTCGTTTTATTCTTTGAGATATCTTCTGGAAAGGAAGATACTTCTTTGTTTTGATATCATACCCAACAACTTCGCAGTCAATAATATAAGAATCCGCCTGCATTAGTTCTCTTGCTGCCTTGACAACATCAGGGAACTGCTTGGTAACATCTTCAAAACGCCTAGTGAAAAGTCTTATAATGTTATCTTTCTTATGAATATGAACCCTAAACCCGTCATACTTGTATTCTAAAGCTACAGGAGGTTTTAGCTGTTCTAAAGCATCTTTTAAGTCCTTGGCTTTTAAGTAAAGCATAACTTTTGCAGGCCTTAAAGGTTTTAATTCAACAGCATAAAGCTCCTTTAAAGAAGAAGTCTTTGCTAAAACTGATAGTTCACTGAAATCATTTAAAATATTCAAAGCATCCTCAAGAATCATCTTTATTTCAGATGAAATCTCTTTAGTTTTGCTTGTTTTTATGAAAACATTGCTCTTCAAATCAGAGAGCTTAGTATAGAAATCATTAAGGTCTTCAATAGTAATAATCTGTTTGTTGGTAATTGGAGGCACAGTTTTTAAAGAACTTAACGAAAAGTTACATTTAGGACAATTTGGACTTGAAACCGGGATAATTTCATGACAGGAAGGACATTCTAAAAAACAGCCCGTATCATCCAAAGAGTTAGCAATTACCTTTGGCAGGAATGCCTGATTTATCGCATCTAAAAGAATGCTTTCACCAACACCTAATCTCAAATCACCTATGATTGTTCTTACCAAGTATTTTGCTTCTTGAGGTGAGCAGTTCAATAAAAGATTTAAAAGGTAATTTAGTTTCAAATCCGTTGAATTAGTCCCTGTGATTGTAGGAATTTTAACTAAGACATTAAAAACCTCTGTAATAGTTAATTGTTTTGTAAACAGTGTAACTTGCTGTTTTTTAACTATGATTTTCTCAGCGACTAAACCTAGATCTCCAAGTTGGGACCATAACTTTTCTATTTCCTTTTCTTTAAAAGTAGATGCTTTAGCTAATAATTTAACAATCAAATTTGAAGAGACGCCTATCTCTTGAGAGTTCCATCTTGGAAAAACCCTCCCTTGAACAAGCAAAACGACTTTTTTTAATTCTTCAAGTTCTAGTTTTTTAAGAAAGTCAGATAGCCAAAAGGTCTTTTCAAGTCTTTTAGAAGTTTCTAAAAGTTTATCGTATAAAGTAACGAGTTCTTTAAAAGAGGTCATGGTTATTAAAAAGCAATGGTTGTTTATTAAATTTTTGTGAGTTGTATCTTAAAGATAAGATCTTGTCAAAGAGTCGAGATTCTCAAACTGTTTGTAAGAATCCAAATTAACTAGACGGCCTCGCAGAATTACAATTGGGTCAAGTCCCTCTTTTTTTACTTCAAGAGCTAATTGAAGGTCTGATTTAGAATCTCCTAAGATTAAAACCGAATATTTCTTATGATTTATAATTTCAGATGCGATACTGCGTTTATCTAAAATGTTAGCATATATCTCATCCAACTTAAAATCATCCTTAAACTCATAAGCAACCTCTTCAAAGTTACGGGTAGCAAGCACCTTTTTAGAATTTTGAAAAGAATCTAGAAAGTTCTTTGCGTCCTCTAAAATCAAATAACTTTTGTTATGTTCTACAAAATCCAGAATCTCGTCAAGGGGCACAAAGTTATTCACATAATCTTTGAACAAATTAACTTCCAGGTCTGAAAGGGTTTTGTTCTTTGAATTAGGAAACTTAGCTACTTCATAAAGAGTATAAGCTAAGAAAGCGAGATTTTCAATCGGATGCTTGAAAAACTTCTTTTTAACATAAGAAACAGCCACATTTCTAACTAAAGTATCATCCAAATCTGAAATGATTAAATCAATGCTTTTATCTTTAAGCGAATTTAAATTTTGTAAAGTCATCTTTAAGTACATTTCATAGTTGAGGCATCGCAGGTATAGCCTGAAGCACAATTGGCTTGAGCCCCATCGTAAGCTGCTACGCCTTTTAAGTAGATATTTGAATCACTATTAAAGTTTGCTACTGCTGTACCGCTTGTTTTAACAACTAAATCGCCTCCATTCTCTGCTGGCACAGTAGATTGTTTATCAAGAATACTGCCTTTCACATAACAATCATTTGAATTCAAAGCGTAGTACAGTGATCCTGAAACCTGAATCAATAAAGAGTTAGTTAAACCACCTGGAGGCGTAGTGGATTGATACATATTGTTACAGAAGAATACCGCATCGCCGTCTTGGTCTATTGAAAGGATCTTGGTGCCTGTTTGAGTAGTTACATTCCAAACATTTCCGTTTATTAAAACTCCGCAGTATGAACCAATTAATCTCCAATAGCCGTTATCACATTCATATGAACCTCTTGTAGCTCCATTAGCGTAACATGCATTATTATACACACAATCAGTATTAGCATTACAGCATGCTTTGTTATCCGTAGCACCTGAACAAGCTCCAGTATCACCTACACAAATCAAATCATATTCATTAGCGTCATCGCCACAACAAGTGGTTGAAGAAACTTCACCACCTATGTTCCATTCTTTACCTTGATCACCTGAAGTTGCATCAGAAACACAGGAACAAGTCTGTGAGTTAGCATCACCATCACTGTAATAACGACAACTAGAATCTATCCAACCACTGGTGCCATCACAAGCATTTGGTGTTTTCTCATCTGCTAAAGCGTCTGCG
>JASKKU010000018.1 GCA_030154045.1 Candidatus Woesearchaeota archaeon | reverse complement strand
CCAGCAGTGAGAACTTATTTAATAAAAAATAAAGGTAAAATAAAACAATGCGCAATTTTTGCAACTTGTGTTGGTAGGCAAGGCATTTGTTTAAAGCAGATGAGAGAACTCTGCAACTCAAGAGTGATTTTGGAGCAAGTTTTCTTTAACAAAAAAGAGAACGAAGATTTGATACACTTTATAGATGATTTAAAAGGAATTGTGGAATACTTGTAATGCTAGAATTAATTTTTGTTTTTTATAACAGTAAGAAATAAAAACCCCTTGTAATTGCCCTGGTTTTATGGACTAGACCTTTTTCATTTTGGCTTTTGGATCCTTATTTTCAATAGTTGACCCTTTTGGTTTAATTCCAACTTTCTTGCATTTAACTAAAGATTACTCGATAGTTGAGAAAAGACATGTTATCAAAAAAGCAGCGTTTTTCTCTCTTGTTTTTTTAACTCTATTTGCTTTTATTGGCCAGGCAGTTCTCTCATACTTTGGGGTTTCTCTTGCCGCTTTGAAGATAACAGGAGGAATCCTTATATTCTTGATTGCATTTGAGATGATTCAAGGTAAGATTTCTCATGTTGAGAAAAGCGAGAATGTTGAGAACCAATTGTCTAAACGTCAAGAGAAATTACACGAGATTGCAATAGTGCCTTTAACTATCCCTTTGATTACAGGACCAGGTGCATTGAGCACTGTTGTTATCCTTATGGCTCAGGCTGAACATTTAGTTTTGAAACTTGAACTTATCCTTGCGATATTCTTGGTTATTATCTCTACTTACTGCATACTTAGAATTGCCTCAAGATTGGAACAAAGAATAGGAAAAATTGGAATCAATGTCCTGACAAAACTTATGGGCTTAATACTAATTTCAATATCTGTTCAGATGTTAATTGATGGAATTGCTATGGTTGTTAATTCTCTTTGAATTTAGTCGTCTCTTTTTAACAAGTCAATATAAAACTCAGTTTTATAATCTTCAAGATTCCTAATTGAGAAATTACTGTTTATCTGTTTAGGGTCTAAATCCTTTAAGTTAGTTGTACTGAAGATTCTTGTTTCAGCATACTGCGGCGAAAACAAATCTAAGACTTCATTAACTAGGTTGTATGGAATCTTATCATCAAATGATGAGTAATATACAGAAACATAGTTCTGTTCAGGAGTGACGTGCATTGCAAACGCGCCTTTCTCTAGTTTCAAAATGTAGCTCATACCCATTAGAAATTCTTTTGGGTCTAAAGAAGGAAAACTTTTGTACATTAAACCAGTGACCTTATTAAGGTCATTTGCAACAATATCCTCAATTCTTTCCTCTTTACGGAAATTCTCATAATAATTAATTAAAGCATCTTTGCTAACTCCGTACATAGATATTAAAACATCTATCTCATTTTCTACTAAGATAGCTTCTTTGGGCTTGCTGGGTATTCTTCGTTGGTCAATTAAGTCAAAGTAAATGCCATTTTTTTCTCGTTCCTTATTTTGTATCTTATAATAATAAGGTACTCTTTTGTTATCAAAATCCTGCCAGAACTTTTCCTCGTTTGTTGTAAAGTATTCTTTGAATGCAGAATCAATGGAAGATGAAGTGAAGACCCTAACTTTAGCAGTCTTAGGCCTGAACAAATAAACGAATGGCTCGATTGAGTTTATGGGATTTGGGGAACCGCAAGTGGAAATATAAACTGAGGCATGCTTTTTCTTAGGAAAAATGTTTACAACAGCAGTGCTTTCAGATAGTAATGCAATATAAGTGTGTTCTTCATAATTTATTTGATTAGGCAATAGGTCTGATAATCTTCCGTCAATATGAGCGCCGCTTTCCTTTATTGCTTCCTCAATATTTTCTATGGAAAATTGAATATACAGAGGAGATTCTTCATCAATTAATATATCTTCAAGTGACATAAACAAATTCTTCTCTACAGGATTAAATTTAATTTCATTGGACATCCTAATTTAAAAGGAACTGTTTTTCGCTTTTAAGTTTATCTTTTTTATAAAAGAATTATAAGAAAAAGAGTAAATTTATTTTAGTTTATTTTTTGTGGTCCTTTAAAATGTTCATAATTACCGTTTCAAGTTGACTGCTCTTGGCTTTCTGACCGATTTTTGATTTCTTTGTTTTGTACTCAAGGGATTCTAATTGTTTATACTCTTGTTCTAACCTTCCTAATTTTAATTCACTTCCAAAATATCTCTTTAACTCATCAACAGAATAGAATATCTTTCCTCCGCACTCTCCACAAAACTTCTCTTCATATTCTAACCCACAATAAATTTTTGGTTTTTCATATTTCTTTCCACAATCTAAACATTCATATTCTACCATTTTTATCCTCCATTACTTTTTTTAAGTCTCGTCACTGGTTAGTTTATAAATTTTCTGCTTAGTTTAATTATTTAGAATAGCCTATTTAAAACCTGCCCCTCCTTAAAGCAAAGTTTCCGCCTTCAATTCTGATTGCTTTTCCGTTAACAATTGCATCAGCGAGCTTTTTTCTAGCAGAACTTAGGATTCTATGGAACGTAGGTTGTGAAACATTCATCTTTTCTGCACAAGCCACTTGATCTAAGCCCATAAAGTCTTTTAATTTAACAGCTTCAAATTCCTCAACAGTAAGAATAACTTCTTCAAGGTCGCGTAATCTTACGCCTGCTGGTTTAAAAAACGACACTTCAGGAATATCCGAAACAAATCTTCTTTTACAGGGCCTTGGCATTTTAATGGTTAAAGTTTATGCTGGTTTTTATATTTTTATTTGTTTTGTAGAATACTCTCTCTTACAAGCTTGCTATGGCAGTTTGGACATTGAAGAGTTGCGCAAGGCACACCTCTCTCGTGTTTAATTCTGTATCCGCAATTAGGGCACACACAGTAATCATCATCTTCTTTTAATAATCTGCCCCTGCCTAAACCCCTTCCGAATCCTCTGCCATAACCAAAGCCTCTGCCGAAACCCCTTCCTCTATAATTAAAAATCCAACCACTTCTTTTATTACCTATAGCTCTACCTAAAGCCCTTCCAGTTCTTGGACCTAATCCATCAGGACCTGTACAATCTCCATAAGGCATTTTTATCACCTCCTAAATTTGCCTTATGAATATGTATTCATAACTCATTTATAAACCTTTCGTTTTGGATATATATTCAAAACATGCCTCTTTTAAAAAAGCATAACTTTTTAAATGATTACTTTTTCTTTCAAAAATAAGTCTTCTTTAGGCTTTGTGGCTTTGAGCTGAAGACTTTAAGTAAAAATAAAAGAGGAAAGAAAAAGGGTTAAAGCCACTTTTGAACTTCTTTTTCTAAATTAAAAATGAAACAATTTTATGAATTAGGACTAAGCGATGAGCTTGTTAAAGCAGTTGAAGATTTAAAGTTTGAGGAACCTACAAGAGTTCAGAAGGAAGCAATTCCGTTTGTCTTGGAAGGCCACGATGTTATCGTTTCTTCTAAAACGGGTTCAGGAAAAACTTTTGCGTTTTCTGCAGGAATTCTTCAGAGAATGAGTGCTAGTAAAAAGAAAGGCATAAAGGCCTTGGTATTGACGCCCACTAGAGAGTTGGCTGAACAGGTGAAAAACCACATTCTAAACTTTACAAAGTATAAGAGGTTTTATGTTACTGCAATTTATGGTGGAGTTTCTTTTGAGCCCCAGTTTAATGCTTTGAAGAAAGCTGATATAGTTGTTGGAACTCCTGGAAGGATCCTTGACCACTTAGGTAGAGGAACGCTCGATTTAAGTAACTTAGATTTTGTTGTTTTAGATGAAGCTGATAGAATGTTAGATATGGGTTTCTTTGAGGATGTTAATGAGATTTTGTCTCATGTTTCAAATGATGCTCAATTTTTACTGTTCTCAGCAACCATTGATAAGCAGGTTGAGACTTTGGTTAAAAAATTCTCCAAGAATGCTAAGAGGATCATACTTGAATCTTTTGTTGACAAGTCTCAGATGAATCAGTATTATTATGATGTGCCTGGTAAGTTGAAGTTTTCTTTGCTAGTGCATTTAATTAAAGAAGAAGGAGCAAAAAAAGCAATGGTTTTTTGCAATTCACGAAGACAAGTTGATATGGTTGCTTTTGGTTTTAGGAAGCAGGGCATAAATTCTTATGCAATTCATGGCGGCTTAACCCAGCACGCAAGACAAAAGGTTATTGATAACTTTGCTAAGGAGCATTCTGTTTTGGTTTGCACAGATGTTGCTGCTCGAGGTTTAGATATCCAAGGCGTTAGCCATGTTTACAATTATGACTTGCCGAATGATATTAAACAATACGTTCATAGAATAGGTAGAACCGCAAGAGCTGACAACTCTGGAAAGGTCTTGAACTTGATATCCCAGAGAGATTATGAGACTTTTGACAGGATTTTGAGGGAATACAGTTTTAAAATTGAACGTTTGGAAAGGCCTTATTTGCAGCCTATTGCTTTGAAAGGTTCTTTTGAGAGGAAAAACTCATCTGGTTATGGACTTTCAAAGAAGAACTTTGGAAGAAAACAGGGCTTTAATCAAGGTTTTAAGAAAAAGAAGAAATCTTTTGGCAAAAAGAACTTCGCAAGATAATATGACTACTGTAGAAGAGAAACTTTTAAAAATATTTTTTTATTTTTTTGCACTTCCATGAAGCTTACAGAAATAATAGATAAAAATTCTAACACCAAATTTATTTTTGGCAAGCCCGAATCCGCTAAGGATTTTGAGTTGTACTTGCAATATATCTTTGATAAAGCCCAGACTTATGCAAAAAACAATCAAGAAGTATCACTTACGCCCCAGACTGTTCATTCCAAGAATAATCTCATATATGGTTTTATGTTAGATGAGGAAAAACAAAAGACCTTTTATGGCATAGACCTTCAGAATTTTGAAGATGAGGACTTCTTTCTAAGACTTATTGAAGAATCTGGCGAATTTTATTCCAAATTAGCCTCAAATGGTGTTAGTATAAAACTTAATTTTGGCATTGAGCACATTTTTGATTATTTCTTTAATCTATTTTATATTGATAATGAATATAACCTTTTTGTTGATTCATATACAAATACCCTTTCATATCATCTTAAGGCTCCAGGCTTAACAACTTATGGTAGAATTGAAAATCTTTTAGAAACTTTTGAGAAGAAAACCGCATCTTCGCAAGAGTCTGAGATTCTTTTAGATTTGGATGAAAGGTATAAAAAACAACTAAAGAACTTTGATAAGGTGAAATATCCTGATAAAGTTTTTTTGACCGCAGCAGTAAATGATTATGAAAGTGTAGTCTCTTTAATTGTGCAACTCTCGGACATTAATTTAGAGAAGATTTGCAGGCAGATTTTTGTCACTGAGACTTTCAAAGGAATAGAAGAGGGTTTTATACAAGGTGTCCTGGATGAGATATTCTTGAGGTTAAACGAAATGGAAGTTGAGACTTATGTTTCTGAATCTCTTATTGATTCATATCCTTATGTATATAAATTAGAGCCAATGGAGATAAAAATTGACAAAACTATTCCAAAAGACTTAGGGTTCTTTCTGAAGCCGAGGTATCGTGTAGATGTTTCTGAGATTAGTGCAGATATTTTATACTCTGGCGAGTCAGAAGATGACTTTGATGAAAAGTAGTTGATGGCCTAAGAAAATCGAAACATTTAAATATTGGTTCTTACATTAATAGGTTAAAATTAACATAAAAACAACGAATTCTGCGCGTTTGAATAGATAGAGGTGTAAAAAAATGAAAAAAATGAACGGAATAAAGAAAATTGCTGCTGTAGCTCTAGGTGCAGCTATGCTTGGCGCAACCTTTGGTGCAGCAGTTGATTTGGGTGATTACCCAGCACCATTCGTAAAGGATGGCCAGGTAAACGCAAAAATCGTGTTAGGCGAAAAAGCACAAGTTATCGATGTTTTGGGCGCAGTTAACATTGCCGCAAGCTTTAGCGCAGCTGGCGGTGAGGGAACTGTACTTGTTGAAGAGAAAGAAGGAACTGTCGTAAACGCAGTACCTCTCGAAGTAAATGACGAGTTCCCAGCAAAGGGAGAGACAGCAACCTTAGATTTTGATGAAGACGATAGCGAATGGTCCCACTTCATTGGCCACGATAACGATGATATTGAGGAAGGTTTAGACATTAGTGTTACGGCAGTTGAAGGAACCGATGACAAACCAGCAGTTGAAATTACAAAATTTGAGTACACTATGACAATTGATTCAGACGATTTGCACGATGCAATGAGCGATTTTGAGGACGATGCTCAGACTGGTGATGAGTTTAAGTACAAGATTAAATTGTTTGGAAAAGAATATTATGTAGTTGCAAAGTGGAATGGTACAGATTATGTAAATGGGACCTTGCAACTAGCAAATGTTGACCTATATACACACACTGGCGAGGAGATTGACTTAGCAGACTATGGATATCCAGGTTACAAATTAGTAATTGAAAATATGTATGAATCTGGTTCAAACTCTGATGAAGGAACTGTACAATTATCATTGGTTAAAGACGGAGTAACTGTTGATACAGACGAAGTTGATGAAGACGGCTCAACAACTTTAAAAGATGGAGATACAAAGGTTAAAGTTTATGTGAATGCAGTCTATTATAGTGCTGAGAAGAGTCAGTATACTGCTAAGATCTCAATGGAGAGCGGAAAGACAAATCCTGGAGAGTACCTTGATGACGACGAGATGTGGAATTTGACATCTATTGATTTAAATGCAACAGCTGACACTTTAAATTTGAAAGTTGTATTAGATCCAAAGAATGATGATTGGGAAGTTGAAGGCAAAAAAGAGCTAGAAGGTTCAAAAGTCAGAATCTATAAAGGAGTACAACAATCCTTAATGGGTTATGCAGCTGTTGGCTTTGTAGGCTTGACAGAACAAACCTTCGGAAATCTAAAGATTTCAGAGCCAGAACTTGGTAAATTTGTCTTTGATTTAGAAGGATTGAAAGATGTCCGCATTGATACTAAGAAGACAAGAGCAACTGAGATAACCTTTAAGATTAATAATGAGACAAAATCATTGTATGTCTATGGAATGACTGGTGATGACAAAGATGATTTCAAGGATGTCTACATTGATGGCACAAAGGCATTAACCTTTAAAGTTGGCGATGCAGAGTATAAAGTGTATTACACTGCAGAAGATACAACTCAAAATATAACTGGTTATTTTGAGTTAGAAGTATACACAAGCGGTTCTCCTGATCCTGATGAAACTTTGAAGGTAACTCTAGATAGCTCTAATGACCGCGATAATTATTGGGATGTTGGATTTGTTGAAGGAGAGGATAATTACGAAGCAGGTCAAAGTACTGATGAAGGTGTAAAAATCGTTGAATATGACGAGAGAGCAAGAGAAGTTGAGTTTGCATTGCCAGACGACATTGTCAGATATAAAGTCTATGCAGGCAAAGATGTAACTGGCGAACAAAAAGAAACCTTAACCTACAAAGTTGGTGACACCATTACAGAAGGTGGTGTAATCAAAGCTGTAGGTGGTGCTCCATTGCCAGTTGGTCTAGCAATTTTGGATACAGAGTTGCCAAGCGCAGATGCAGTCAAAAATGGTAACTATGTAGTTGTTGGCGGTCCATGTGTCAACACAGCAGCCGCTGCTCTACTAGGTAATCCAGAAGACTGTGCCGCAGGTTTCGAGCCTGGTAAAGCTGTTATCCAACTATTTGAGAACAATGACAACTATGCATTGTTAGTAGCAGGTTATAACGGCGAAGATACCTTGCTAGCAACTGAAGTGCTAGGAAATTACAAGGACTTTGCTGAAAAGTTTGCTGGCAAAGACAAGGTTACCATCTCAGGTACAAAAGTATCTGATGTAACCTTAGAGTAAATCTAGAAAACTTTTTTTCTTTTTTTTTCTTTAGCTTTTTCTAAAAAAATTCTAATGAAGAAAATAGAACAAATTGTCGCAAGATAAGGGGCTCAACTTAACTTTCTTGGGTAGTTTTAATTTGGAAAAATCTATACCTCGAGAAAAGTCTCCAACAAGTTTATAATTATAGATGTCTGAATAAACCTTGCCGTGGCTATCCACGATTAGGTAAAAAGGAAAATACCTTATTTCCTGCTTCTTTAAATATGCTTTTCTTGTATAAATCAAAGAAATCCTCTTAGCAAAACCCATAACTGAATAAGGTAAATTTCTTATTTCGTTGTTTATATGCTCTATTAACTTTCGTAAATCATTGTTTATTTTAATATCTGAATTATGATAATACTCGCTATTTGAAGAAAAACAGGCATAAGCATGATTCTTGAAATTCTTCTTAATAAACTCTTTGTGAGGAGTAGGAAGAAGGTAAGCGATTTCATAATCAAAGTTCCTTAATTCAGAATTAAACCTCTTAGCTAACATAAGATTCTTCTTTAAAATTTCAATTTGTTTATCATTAAATCCTTTCCTTTTCTTATGGAATTCAAAATCTCCGTCTAAGCTAAAAGATAAAACAAAGTTTATTTTTGGGTTGGATTTAACAATCTTAAACAAATTATCTAAGGGAATCGTGCCATTTGTGTTTATATTAACTAAAATCAAGAACTTGAGTTCTTTTGTTGCTAATTCTAGAATCTTATATAACTCTTTTGACAAAAAAGGTTCTCCACCGGTTATATGCAACCAGAAAACATCGTTTTTTAGAGTTTTAAACAACTGCTTGTAAAAATCTACGCTTAACTCATTTTTATGATGATACTTCCAAATATTGCAGAATTCGCATCTAGCATTGCAATTTAATGTTGGCGTAATCCCTAGTTTTAAGGGCTTTTTATCACCAAGGAACCTGATTTTGATGATTTTTTTTGTTAACGATAAAATCTTTGATATAGGGATTTCCATCTAAACGAGAAAAAAACTGTTTATATAAAAATTTATTTATATATTTAACAAACTTTATAAATTTGATAAACATACTTACCTTTAAGATGATAGGAATAATTATTCTTGGAGTAATAGTTGTTTTAGT
Organism: Candidatus Woesearchaeota archaeon; assembly: GCA_030154045.1. Taxonomy (GTDB): domain Archaea; phylum Nanobdellota; class Nanobdellia; order Woesearchaeales; family JASKKU01; genus JASKKU01. Next base: position 10,185 of record JASKKU010000018.1, on the reverse strand, counting down.
ATTGATATTCATTGGTCTGTATAATCGAATTGTTGAATTAGAAAATAGGATAGATAATGCAGCATCTCAGATTGACGTGCAGCTTAAGAAAAGGGCTGATTTGGTTCCAAACCTTGTTGAGACAGTTAAAGGGTATGCAGCTCATGAGAAAGGCATCCTTGAAACAATTACAAAGTTAAGAAGCGAGCTTATTAAAGCAAAGGATTTGCAGACAAAAACAAAGGTAGGAAACCAGCTTCAAGAAGCACTCAAAAGTTTGTTCGCTGTTGCTGAAAATTATCCAACCTTAAAAGCTAATGAGAACTTTTTACAATTGCAGCAGGAGTTATCAGATATTGAAGATAAGATAGCCTATGCAAGACAATACTTTAACGATACTGTCTTGGCTTTTAACAATACAATAGAAAAGTTTCCTGGCAATATTGTAGCAAAGATGATGAACAAAAAAGAAAAACCTTACTTAGAAGTGCCTGAATCCGAGAAACAAGTTGTTAAGGTTAAGTTTTAATTAAAACTTTAACTTTTTGGTTTATTCTTTTAAAAATGGTGATCAAGATGGGTGGCGTAAATTTCTATGACGAAATAAAGCATAACAAGATTAAGTCTTGGTTACTTTTAATATTTTCAATTACTTTTACAGCTTTGTTCATTTGGGTTATAAGTGTAGCTTTTGGTTTAGATGCATACATTATGTTAATTTTTGCGATTATAATCTCGCTTACAAGTTCATACTTTTCGTATATTAATTCAGACAAGATTGCTTTATCAATGGTTAAAGCATATCCTGCTGAAGGTGCCAAATTTAGGCATTTAAACAATATGGTTGAAGGTTTGGCCATAGCAGCAGGCATTCCAAAACCTAAGGTTTATGTTATGCCTTCTCAGGAAATAAACGCATTCGCTACTGGCAGAGATACTGAGCATGCAGTTGTTTGCGTTACAGAAGGCTCTTTGAATCAATTAACAGATTCTGAGTTAGAAGGTGTTCTAGGCCATGAGTTGAGCCATATAAAACACTATGATATAAGGTATGTAACCATTGCTACAATTGTAGTTGGTTTAGTTTCAATTCTTTCAGAGATCCTTTTAAGAAGTTTGTGGTTTAGGTCTGGGGATGACAGGAATAATGGGAATGCAATTTTCTTAATAATCGGTATTATTTTAGCGATTCTTGCACCGATTGTTTTACGCTTAGTTTATTTTGCAATATCAAGAAAGAGAGAGTTTATGGCTGATGCAGGTTCTGTTGAATTAACAAGAAACCCTAAAGGTTTGATATCCGCATTAAAAAAGATACAACATTTTTATTCTCAAAATCAGAAGACTAAGATTTCAAGAAATTTAGCGCCTATGTATATAAGCGACCCTTATGCATTAATAAGAAAAGCTTTTAGCACTCATCCGCCAATAGAAGAAAGAATAAAAAAATTAGAAAAAATGTAATTTTTTTATCAATTTTTATTCTTTGGGCTGGGTGCCCTCTGCAGGTGGTTTTGAGTCACCAGAGTTGTCTGCTACACAGCAAACTTTTCCAATATTCTCTTTGTAATCTGCGAATGCACCCATAGCCTGTTTTTGACCTTCAGGGCAACTAACTTCCCATGTGCCTCCTACATCCTCACATTTCTTGTTCGTAAGGTCCTGTGCTTGTTGGTTTAAAGGTTGCATTCCTCCTGTAAATATCAAGATAACTACTACTAACACAACTACTGCTATAATACCTACAACCACATATCCTAGGCTTAATCCTTGTGCTTTTTTCATATTTTCACCTCTTATTTTTTGTTTTTTTTAACTTTAAATAATTTGCTTAATTTGCTTTAACACAACAAATTTTGCCCATATTTTTAGGTTCAAGGGCATCTGAAAAGCCGCTGGTTAAAGGTTTTTCTCCATCTTTACAAGATTCTTTAGAGTTCTCCCAATGACCGATATCTTCACATTTCTGGTTTGAGAGATTTAAGGTGGTTTTATGAAAAGGAGATATCCCTGAAGTGAATATTAAAATTATGACTAGAAGAACAACTAATGCAATTACGCCTACAACTACATAATTTAAGCTTAGCCCTTGGGCTTTCTTTGACATTTTTTCATGCACATACATATAACTTATACATATAAACACTACAACGAATTCTGCGCGTTAGGTTTATTTATATCAATATACAAAAAAAGATACTGGAATATATAAACTTTTCCATTTTTGATAATCTAAAACTTTAAATACTTGTTTTTTGGTTTTTTTGATATGATTATCGGAATTACCGGTTTTAATGGTGCTGGAAAATCGACTATTGCAAAATACCTCGAAGAAAAAGGGTTTCTATATCTTTCAATGAACACGATTTTGAGTGAAGAATGCAAGAAAAGAGGCCTTTCAAATGATAGAGATAATCTTATAACTGTTGCCAATGAGTTGCGGGAAAAATTAGGTCCTGCAGCATTAGTTAAAATAGCAAAAGAGTCTTTTGAACCAAACAAGGATATTGTGATTGAAAGTCTCAGAAATCCTGAAGAAGTTAAGGAACTTAAATCTTATGACAAGTTCTATCTGATTGGTGTAAACGCTGACATAAACAAACGATTTGAGCGAATTAAACTGAGAAAAAGAGACTTAGAGAGCATGAGTTTTAAGAAGTTTGTTGAGAATGAACGACGAGAGTTAACTAATACAACGCTTAATGCGCAGCTTTTGCTTGATACTTATAAATTAAAGGATTTTGAGATTGTTAATGACTTTGATTTGAACAATCTATATGAGAGAGTAGAACTAATACTTTCAATTATTACTTCAATAAAAGATCCTTATGACAGGTTTGATAAGAGTTATGTGAGCGTTTATAAGTTTGATAAAAAAGTGATTCTTAGACCTTTTAAAGATAAATATTATCTAAGCATAGCCAGAGAAGTAGCTAAAAGAAGCACATGTTTAAATGTGAGGTATGGTGCTATAATTGTTAAAGATGACCAAATTATCTCTACAGGTTATGTTGGTGCTCCGAGAGATGTCCTTTCATCATTGGATAAAGGTTTCTGTTTGAGAAGACAACTGAACATTCCTTCAGGGAGCAATTACGAGATCTGCAGGAGCGTGCATGCTGAACAAAACGCAATAATAAACGCTGCACGAGCCGGTGTAAGCCTCTTAGGTTCAAAAATGTACTTCTTTGGAGAGAGGTATAACAGTGATGGCTCTTTATCATTAGTAACTGGCTATCCTTGTTTTATCTGCAAGAAAATGATAATAAATGCAGGAATAAAAAACTTTATTTCAATCACTGAAAAAGGCGAGATAGCATACTATGATGTAAATGAATGGAAAGAGAACTGGAGAAAGAAAGATATGCTTGAAGATAATGTAAAATATTCTGTCAAGTACTGAATTAACTTAAAAAATACTCTAACTAACATAAACTTTATAAATAACCCCTCATCAACAAAAAAATGTTGTCTTAAAGTTATGAGCCCGTAGCTTAGCCTGGTGGAGTGCTCGACTGATAATCGAGTGGTCCGGGGTTCAAATCCCCGCGGGCTCATTCTACTTATTATCTTTTGATTATTTGAGAATGCCAAAACAAAAAATCTTATCCAACAAGAAAATAAAGATTTTCTTATCAGAATTGCCTGCAGAGTTCTCTCAACATTTGCCAAGAAAAGCAAATTATGTTATAAAACAGGTTAATAATTTAGAGATCTTGTTCCTGAATAAAAAACCTTACTTTTTCAAAGAAAATGAGCTTTGGGTTCCGACTTTGTATTCTTTAAAAGACCTTAATCTTGATTTGAAAAGAGTTACTGTAGATAAAGGAGCGATTCATTTCATAGCAAACGGCGCAGATGTTATGAGACCTGGAATTACTGAGTTAGATGACTTTAAAGAAAACGAGCTTGTTCAAATAATTGATGAGAACAACAAGGTTGCATTAGCTGTTGGAAAAGCCTTGTTTGATTCTAATAAAATCAAGAATTTAAATTCAGGAAAAGTCGTAAAAACTCTTCATTATGTGGGTGATTTCATCTGGAAGCTTGTTTAGATTGAATAAAAATGAGTTTAAAAGTCTGAGATACTTGTGAGTACCTGTTTTTAACTTATCAATAAATATTTAAATCTCAAAAATCGTTTCTTCTATAAGTAAAAACTCTATATATGAGGCAAGAATATGTTTAAATCATCATACAACTTAACTTCAATGATTATCCGAAATTTAAAGTATAGAACGCAAAATTCCTATATTCATCCATTTTCAAAGATTATCTCATCTAAAATTGGTTTTAATGTGACTGTTGGTTTATTTTCTGATATCTGCAATTCTATATTAGAAGACTATGTAAGAATTTATATGTTAAGCCAAGTTATTAATTCCTCCTTTGGTAGACATAGTTATATGGGGAAAAACGGGTTTGTTACTAATACTAAGATAGGAGCATTTACCTCTATTGCTTGGAATGTTACGATAGGAGCTCCTGAACATAAAATAGACCTTGTTACAACTAACGATATCTTGTCTAATTCCTTTCACGGATTTATAAAAAAAGAAGAAGATCCTCTATATACTCCTTCTAATGATAAAGTTATCGTAGGGAATGATGTATGGATTGGAGCTAATGTTGTTATAAAAAGAAATGTTAAAATAGGGGATGGTGCAGTAATTGGAGCAGGAGCTGTTGTAACTAAGGATATCCCTGATTATGCGATTGCAGTAGGAGTTCCTGCTAGAGTGATCAAATATCGTTTCTCAAAGAAGACTATTAATGCACTAAAAAAATTAAAATGGTGGGATTGGTCTGATGAAATAATTAAAAAGAATCTGAAATTATTTGCTTCTAATCCTGAAGACCCTGAAGTCCTTAAAAAGCTGCAGGATATTAAGAAAAGGTTAGATAAAGGTTAATTTGATTTTGTATCTTGACCTTGGAATTTTTAATAAACTTTTTTAAACTCCTCTTATTTCTTCAATTTTATGAAATTCGCAGTAATTGGCGCTACAAAGAATAAAGAGAAGTATGGATATATAGTTTTTAAATACTTAAAAGAGCAGGGTCATCAAGTTTTCCCTATAAATCCAAACTATTCAGAAATTGATAATGTTAAAACTTACAAAGATGTTTTGTCATTAAATGAAGATGTTGATTATTTTGTGTTCGTGACTCCTCCACAAGTTACTTTAAAGGTCCTTAATCAAATTATTAAGAAAGTAAGTAATCTTAAAGTTTGGTTCCAGCCAGGAAGTGAAGATCAGCAATGCATAGATTTCTGTGAGAAGCACAACATAAGTTATGTAGCAAATGCTTGCATTATGCACACAAATTTAGATGAAAACTCATATTTTCTCTAAGATTTTTGGATTTATTTGAGTGACTTCTTTTAGGATTAAGTCAGGTTTTATTTTGAGTTTCTTTAATTCGCTCTTTTTAATAAAATACTTTGAAGAGGGATTGTTTACTAAAACTGTTCTAAAACCCAAATGTTTGGCTGGCAAGATATCATGATCATATCTATCGCCCACATACAAAACTTCGTTTGCTTTAACTTTTTCTCTTTTCAAAATCTCTTTGAATAGAGTTTCATTCTTGCCTTCAATTCCGAATTCTTCTGATATTATCACATTCTTCTTCGTAAAGAACGGCTGCGTTATACCCAGGAAGTTATGAATTTTATCCCATTGTTTTAATGTTAAGCCTGAGCTTAGTATGCCTATTCGGAATCTCTTAGAGATCTGTTCTAAGAATTTAAACACTTCTTTGTTAAATTGCAATACTTCAAAAGTAGCTTTATGATATGCAAGAACTCCTGCCGAGATTATCTGAGGGTCATAACTAATGTGCATTCTTTTTAATGTTTCATCAACCTGGAATTTGTAATTAGAACCCTTCTCTTTAATTATCTTGTTTCGAATGTCTGTTACTTCTTTGAATATTGAGCGCACACTTTTTTTCTTATATGCTTTGTAATGTTTCTTTATGCACTTTGCAACAGCTAAGTTGCTTTTTTTAACGCAGTACTTGAATATTTTTGAGGTTGGGATTAATGTATCATCTAGGTCAAAATAAATAACTTTGATTTTATTCATACAAAAAGTTTCTTAACGAGTTTGTACTTTTATTTTTTTCTAAAAATTCGTTTAGGTTTTTGTTTGGTTCCTTTTTAGAATAAAAACTTTCCTAACAGCTCCGAAAAATTTATAAGCTTCTTACTTTTTTCAAAAATTGCGCGTGGGGGTGGCAGAGCCTGGTCAAATGCGCTGGACTCAAGATAGCTTGAGTGATGAGCTTTATGCTATGACTATTCCGCTATGAGGAATCCAGTCCCGTAGCGGGTACCAGGGTTCAAATCCCTGCCCCCACATTATCCCTTTTTCTTATTGCAAATTTTAATTTTAATTGGAAAACAAGTCTATAACGAAACTTAAATCCAACAGAATAAGATAAACCTAGAAAATAAATATAAGAAGTAAATAAAACAAATTTAAATTACATCAATTCCTAATTCAGAACTGATTCTTTCTTTCTCTTTAACTCTCTCTTCTTCAGTAGGCTTTCCAAGGATCCATGGTGATTTAACTCCTGTAATAATTGTCATAACTGTAAGTTTTCCTCTCATGTCATCAGTAACTCGTGCGCCCCAGATAACATTTGCATCCGGATCCATTTCAGCAGTAACAAGCTCGCCAACTCTGTTGACTTCTTCTAAGGTTAAATCTGGTCCTCCATGGATATGGATTAAAGCGCCACTTGCACCTGAATAGGAGATGTCAAGTAAAGGATTTGCTAACGCTCCTCTAACTGCTTCTTCTACCCTGTTCTTTGTATCTGAAAAGCCAACACCAATTGATGCTACACCACCACCTGTCATAATTGCTTTAACATCAGCATAATCCAAGTTAACCAATGATGGTACAGCAATAGTTTCTACAATTCCTCGGATCATAGTAGATATTAATTCGTTAGCAACTGCGAAAGCTTGTTGAATTGGAAGATTTCCTGCAATTTGAACTAACCTATTGTTGTCAATTACTATAACTGTATGACTATATTGTCTTAACTGCTGTAATCCGAACTCAGCTTTATCTATTCTTGCTCTTTCTATGCTGAAAGGCATAGTGACGACGCCAATTACTATGATGCCCATTTCTTTAGCTAATTTAGCAACAACAGGTGCTGCACCAGTACCTGTACCGCCACCCATACCTGCACAAATAAATACCATATCTGTATTGGATAAGACATTCTTTAATTCATTAATTGACTCTCTTGCAGCTTCCATACCTTTCTTAGGATATCCACCGCATCCAAGTCCCCTAGTAATACTTTTACCAATTAGAATCTTGTGATCTGCTTCAGTGATGTTTAAATGTTGTTGGTCTGTGTTTATTGCAATGACTTCAGCCCCTTTGACTCCTTTTTTATGGAGCCAAGAAACCATGTTGTTTCCAGCGCCGCCTGCACCAATAACCTTAATATTAGCTTGTCCAACTTCGACCTCAGGGGTCATTTCTTTTGATTTCTCTATCGCGTTTTTTACGATGAAGTCCATTTTTATTACCTCTTCCTTTTTCGGATGATCGGGAAAAACCGGGAGGCTCTTCAACTTGGGGTTTGAGGGGGGTTTCAAAGAACAAGGAAGAGCCTCCCTGTTCAAAAAGTGACCTCTTTTTTGTAGCGCTGGTCAGGCGCTTTATTTCTGCGTATATAAATTACTATACTAGACTTTATTTAGACATACTTATATATAAATATTTCTGTTTTGTAAACTAATATGTAATTACCTTTTTTAGAATTCGAGCTCAAAAACTAATTATCAAAGTTCTCGAATGAAGAATTTAGTTATTTTTAAAAAGAGAAAAATGAAAAAGAAAGAATATTTTTATTAGATTGTGCCTATTTTTGATCTATATCTTATTTTATATAGTCTCGGCAAAGGCGACCTTTCTTAGAACTCTTGTTATTCTAATCCTAACATGGTCTCCTTGTTTTGTGTTTGGCACAAAGATTACAAAGCCTTCCACTTTAGCAAGGCCGTCTCCTTTGTCTCCAACACTTTCGATATCTACATCTAACTCGTCTCCCTCTTTAACGGGAGCAAATCTTCCGAATCTATTTCGTTCCATATCCAATTTTATCTACCTTATTTTTTTAGCCCGTAGGCTTACCTAATTAATATATTTTAGAATTTAAAAAGGTTCGCTTTTTGAAAGAATTAAACATAATATAAATAGTATATATAAACATATAAAAAATAATAAAAACTCACATTGATTCTACTTCTTACTTTTCTTTCTTATAGTTTTTAATATGTTTTCGTGACCTTTCCATTCAAACGCATGTTCTAATACATCAAAGATGTTAGTTAAAGGAACAATCTCTATTTTCTCTAAGTCTTCTTTTTTGAGAACAATGTCCTCAATGTTTTCTTTTGGCACAAGAACCTTTTTGATCTCTGAATCAACAGCTGCTTTAACTTTCGCAGAAACTCCGCCAACTGGCAAGACCTCTCCCCTGACTGATAAACTTCCGGTCATTGCAACATCTTGTTTTATAGGTATTTGTTTCAGGGCTGAGATTATTGCAACAGCTATGGCAACGCTTGCGGAATCGCCTTCGACTCCCTCATAAGTTTGCAAGAATTGAATATGGATATCATAACCACTATTTAAATCCTCATTAAATAATTTCTTAACCATTGCTGAAACATTTGTAACTGCTTCCTTAGCAATTTCTCCAAGTTTTCCTGTAGCAATAAATCTAGTCTTTTGAGAATTATTCTTTATTACTTCTGCTTCAATTGGCAAGACAATCCCTGAGAATACAGGCGGCTGTCCAATTACAGCAAGACCATTGACTTTTCCAACTATGGAGCCAGTAGTTGTGATTATCTGGTACTGTTTCTTTCTAACAATGTAATCTTCAGACATCTGCTGTTCTAAAGTTTGAGATATCTTTTTAGCTTTGAATACATGCTCTCGAGTAACATATTCGGCTCCTTCTTCTAAAGCAATATCTCCTGCTGACCTTATGATTCCTCCGAGGTCCCTTAGCATTAAAGTTAAGTAACCCTTTCTATTGGCTCTTCTTCTTGCTTCCTCAATTATCTCAAGAGCTGCTTCTTTTGTGAAATGAGGAATTTTTCCATCTTTTTCAACTTCTTGAGCAATAAATTGCAATAGTTTTTTTCTATTTTCAGGCGTATCCTTCATGGAATCGTTCATATAAACTTCGTAGCCATAACCTCTGATTCTTGACCTTAATGCAGGGTGCATATGTTTTACAGTATCAATATTTCCTGCAGCAACCAATATGAATTTGCAAGGTACTGGCTCTGTTCGTACAATTGAACCGGCGCTTCTTTCACTTTGGCCTGTTATAGGGAACTTGCCTTCTTGTAATGCTGTTAACAACTCTTGCTGCGTATGCGGTTTCAGGGTTGCAATCTCGTCAATGAACAAAACACCCATATGAGCCTTATGTATCATTCCTGCAACTACTCTTAAATGAGCAGGTGTTCCCAAACCTCCACTTTGGAACGGGTCATGCAAAACATCTCCGAGTAATGCTCCGGCATGAGCTCCAGTTGCGTCATAGAAAGGAGCAGTATCTCTACCAAAGTTATCCACGATAATTTTTGGAATATTGTGATTCGTTGTTGTTTTTGTTTTAGTGTTGATTAATATTAATAGCATTCCTAAAAAGAACCAGGAACCTATTAATGACGCTGCGCCCATTATGTCTCCGTATTGGCTTCTAATCCACCAAGGTGCAATTATAGATAATATGAAAAGAAGTATGATAAACCAATTTGATTTTTTAGAAATGGTTAAAGTTTGCAACTTCATCTTTTGAACTATTTCTCTGCCTTTGCCAGCTTTAACTGTTTTAATTATGGGTTTGTTTTCATCATACGGATTCGGATAAGCAAGAATATCAACCAAGTTTTCTTTAGGCAATAATTCAGCTAATGCCATACCAAGCATACTTTTACCAGTACCTGGCTCACCAATTAAAAGAACATGTCTTCTTTGCTTAGCAGCTTTCTTGATAATCTCTACAGCCTTGTCTTGACCTATGACTCTGTCAATGGTTCTTTTAGGAATTGGGATTTCAGCTGTAGTCTCAAAATCAAAAAAATCTTTTTTTGCTTTTTTAGAGCTCTTTGAATTTAATTTAACACTTTTTGGATTTGCTTTTTTA
>JASKKU010000017.1 GCA_030154045.1 Candidatus Woesearchaeota archaeon | reverse complement strand
TAAGTCACCGTCAACTTCCGCGGTGTCTTGGACGTATAAATCTCCTGCGCCTGTTGCATAATTAACACTTCCAGTACCTGACCAAATTCTTACTTCATCTCCTCTCACATCTAGTTTACCTGATGGTGATGTTGTTCCTATTCCAACATTTCCTCCTGATTCATAAATCACTGAGTTTGTGATTGTGTTAGCATCTGACATTTTAGGAATATAATTAGCAGAAGTCCCAGAGTAATCTACAAGACTAGAACCCCATACCCTTGAATCAATTGTTCTTGTTTGCAGAACTCCTGATGAATGTGTTACTACTGTATTTGTTGAACCAGCATTCAAAGTTTGAATTCTTACTTGTCCGTTTACATCGAGTTTATATGCTGGTGATGTTGTGCCTATGCCGACATTGCCATTGTCTCTAGTAACAAAGATTCCTTGATTTTCAACAGAGTTGCTAAGTGTTACAAGTTGTAATCCATTAAGTGTATCATCAAAGTATAGCCTTGCTCCATAATTTGCTGCAGTTGGATCTTCTAATTCTATCCCAGGTTTTCCACCTGAGCCTCCATTTACTTCAATTTTTACAGGTATATCTGTTCCACTACCTATAATATGTAATCTTTTTTCTGGCGATGTTGTTCCAATTCCAACATTTTCACTAGAATCAATTGTAATGGCAACAGCATCAGATAAATCATTGATGCCAGAGCTTCCAATGACTTGAGTATCTGTAAACTTAGCGATTCTATTTGCAGTTCCTGAACCTGTGATACCACTACTTGATTCAACAACATTTATACAAGTTATAGTATCATTTAATGCTTGGATTGCTTGTCCTGCATTGCATGCAGCAGGATAATTTTTTAGTTTAGTCCAACTTAAATCAGAGATCTCAGCATCGTTTATTTGGCCAGCAGGCAAAGAAACTGTTCCTCCAGAAACTGTTAAACCATTTGTAATAGTAGCACTTCCAACGACATGTAATGTTGAAGAAGGTGATGAAGTGCCAATACCCACTCTACCTAAACTATTGCTAATGTATAAAGTATTTGCATTAACATTATCTGTAGAGGTTACCAACTCAACTACGCTGCCTGTATCATTCCAACCAGATGCAATTGCGCCTGAACTAATTTGCTCACAGTTAACGCTACCATCTTCATTAACGCTTCTTACAGCATAACCTGCAGGGCAACTTTGGATCATGGAGAAATTAAATAAACTATTATTATTAATATAACCTAGAGGAGAATAAAACTCTAATCTCTCTTGAAGAGTTCCAGAATTGTCCTCAAAATCTACATCTGTACCATCAATTGAGTAGTCTTTGTAATATTTCTTACCGAACTCTAATTCAAGAGGATTGCTTGGATTTTGACCAAGCATAACATTCCAAGAACCATTTTTGATTGCATTTGTGAAGGTTTCCTGCCAGATTGGTGAACCGCCCGTAGGTGTTGTGTAAATGTAAACTGTTAAATCACCATTAATTAATGCACCATTAAGTTTTGCACTAGTACCTTGGTCAGAAAGTTCTATTTTTACAGCATAAGAAAGTGATGAAAGGAGCATCATTAAAAAAAATACAATGCTTATCACTTTTAGTTTTTGCATCGTATCCTTTTATTTAACCGGTATTTTTAAAACTTTTGTCATTATTGAGGAATTCTGAAAATTTATTTTATTAGTTGTTTGATTTTGTAAAAGAAATCTTTATAAAGCAAGTGAAAATCCCATAAACTAACCTTTATGAAGGCGTAATGCCGGAAGGGGCTTGTTCTTAGAGCCTCTTTCATAAAAAACGAGGTGTAAAAATGGCCGATGAGTTTGTAGATAAAGTTTTCGAAGCTGTTGAGTTAGCTAAAGCTACAGGTAAGATAAAAAAAGGAACCAATGAAGTAACTAAAGCTTTAGAGCGAAGAACAGCAAAGCTGGTAGTTTATGCTGAAAATGTTAATCCCAAAGAGATTGTAATGCACTTGCCTCTTTTAGCTAAAGACAAAGGCATCCCTTGTGTTTCGGTTCCTACAAAAGAAGAGTTGGGAACTGCAGCAGGCTTATCTGTAAGTTGTGCTGCTGTAGCTATTGTTGATGAAGGTGATGCTAAGAAGTTAATCAAAGAGATTACTGCTTCTCTTTCAAAAGGCAAAGAAGAGAAAAAGGAAGAAGCTAAAGAGGAAGCTAAAGAACCTGAACAAGCTAAAGAAAATAAAGAGGAGTGAAAATGGCACGTGAAAGATCTCAGCAAAAAACCGCTCAAGAGAAGAAAGGAGTGGTTTTTGATGAAGCTGTGCCAGCAAGAGTTGAAGAAATTGTTGGTAGGACTGGTATGAGAGGCGAGGCTACGCAAGTTAGGGTCAAAATTCTTGCAGGAAGAGACGAAAACAAGATTATTAGAAGGAATGTTAAAGGACCAGTAAGAATTGGAGATATACTTATGCTAAGAGAGACTGAAATAGAAGCAAGACCTCTTAATAAAGGTAAAAGGTGAATGAAATGAAATGCTCTTTTTGTAACAAAGAAATACCTTTTGGGGAAGGGAAGATGGTCGTATTAAAGAACGGCAAGAAACTTTACTTTTGTTCTAGTAAATGCGAGAAAAACGCCTTGAAACTTAAGAGAAACCCAGTTAAATATAAGTGGAGCCGAGCTTAATTTTGAAATTTTGTTTTTAGTTTATGATTTTATGTTTTGTTTGCGTTTGAGGTGTTATCATGATTCAAAGGACGTTAGTTTTAATAAAACCAGATGGTGTCCAAAGAGCGTTGATTGGTAGGATTATTCAGAGATTTGAGGATGCAGGTTTAAAGATTATAGGTATGAAGATGGTTTGGGTTGATTCAGATTTTGCTAAGAAGCATTACTCAGAACATGTTCAAAAGGATTTCTATAAATCTTTAGAAGAATTTATTACTTTAGGACCTGTTGTTGCTATGGTTATTGAGGGTGTTTATGCTATAGAGGTTGTTAGAAAGCTTGTTGGCCCAACAGAACCAAGGTCTGCACCTCCAGGTACAATAAGAGGAGACTTTGCTCATATGTCTTATGATTTTTCAGATTCAAAGGGAATTGGTTTAAAGAACATAATCCATGCTTCTAGTTCTGAGGAAGATGCGAAGAGGGAAATCTCTTTGTGGTTCTCAGATGATGAGTTGCATTCTTATAAAGTGGTTCATGAAATCCATTCTATGGGGTGAATAAATATGGCTAAGATGATTGATAGGATTAAGAAGATTATTAAAGACCCAAAGCATATTAGGAATATTGCGATTGCTGCACATATTGACCATGGTAAGACTACTTTCTCAGATAATCTTCTTGCAGGAGCAGGAATGATGTCTGAGGAGTTGGCAGGCAAGCAGTTGGTTTTAGATTTCCATGAGGATGAAAAAGCAAGAGGTATTACCATTGATGCTGCTGCTGTTTCCATGGTGCATGAATATGAAAATAAGGAGTACTTGATTAACTTAATAGATACTCCTGGTCATGTAGATTTTGGTGGCGATGTTACTAGAGCTATGAGGGCTGTTGATGGTACAATTGTTCTTTGTTGCGCTGTTGAAGGAATTATGCCTCAGACTGAAACTGTTTTGAAGCAGGCTTTGAAAGAGAGAGTAAAGCCAATTTTATTTATTAACAAGGTTGATAGGTTGATTAAAGAATTGAAGCTAACACCTGAACAAATGCAACAGAGGTTTATTAAAATTATCTCAGATTTGAACAAGTATCTTGCTTCTATCTTGCCTGATGAATTAAAAGGGAAGTGGAAAGTTAATGTTGAGGATGGTTCTGTTTGTTTTGGTTCAGCATTCCATAACTGGGCATTGTCTGTACCTTACATGAAAAAGAAAGGCATTACTTTTAAGGAGATTATTGCAGCATATGAAGACCCAGATGATAACGCTTACAAGAAACTTGCTAAGCTAGCTCCTTTACATGAAGTTGTTCTTGATGCAGTTATTAAACACTTGCCAAGTCCAGTTGAAGCTCAAGAATACAGAATCAAAAAGATTTGGCACGGCGACCTAGAATCTCCTGAAGGAAAAGCCTTACTTACTGCAGATCCTAACGGACCTTTGGCAATGGTCGTTACAAAGGTTGTTGTTGACCCACAAGCTGGAGAGATTGCTACAGCAAGAGTCTTTTCTGGAACTGCTAGAAAAGGCGATCAAGTTTATATTGCTGGTTCAGAAACGCCTTCAAGATTACAGCAGTTGTACATTTACAATGGTCCAAAAAGAGATATTATCGAAGAGGTCCCTGCAGGAAATATTATCGGTATATCAGGTGTCAAAACGTTCCCAGGGGATACTATAACTAGCAAGAAGGACCTTGTTCCGTTTGAGCAGATAAAACATATATTTGATCCGGTTATTACCAAATCCATTGAACCTCAGAACCCTTCTGATTTACCAAAGATGATTGAGGTTTTAAGAGTTGTCGCTAAAGAAGACCCAAGCGTTAAAGTAGAGATTAATGAGGAAACCGGAGAGTACTTGATTTCTGGTATGGGTGAGTTGCACTTAGAGGTTATTGAAAACAGAATTATGACTGAGAAGAAAGTGCCTATCAAGAGTTCACCTCCGATTGTTGTTTATAGAGAGACAGTAACTAAGCAGTCTCCAGAAATGGAAGGAAAATCTCCAAACAAGCACAACAAGCTTTACTTTAAGGTTGAGCCTTTAACAGATCAGTTAAAGGAGCTGCTAAAATCTGGAGAAGTTCCAGATATGAGGATCAAGAAGAAGGATGAAGAATTGTGGGCTAAACTTGAAGCTGCTGGCATGGATTCAAAAGAGTCCAGGAGAGTTGTCGATATCTTTAGAGGCAATATTTTGGTTGATGGTACCAGGGGTATTGTTCACATAGGAGAAATTATAGAAATGGTTATGGATATGTTTGAGGATGTTATGTCTGCAGGTCCTCTAGCAAGGGAACCTTGTTTCAACATAAAAGTTACTTTGGTTGACGCAGTATTGCATGAGGACGCAATCCACAGAGGTCCATCTCAGATTTATCCTGCTGTAAGAGACGGTATAAGACATGCTATAATTAATGCTGCACCATTGCTTTTAGAGCCTTTACAGATCTTGAGGTTTGAAGCACCAGTAGAATACTTAGGAGAGATTTCAAAGATTATCTCAAACAAGAGGGGACAGTTGCTAGATATGAAACAGGAAGAACAGCATGTAGTTGTTGTAGGTAAGCTGCCTGTAGCAGAGATGTTTGGATTGTCTAATGAATTGAGGTCAGCAACAGGTGGTAGAGGTTACTTCTCTTTAGTTGATCAGGTCTTCGAGCCATTACCTTATGAATTACAGGAAAAGACAAAGAGACAAATTAGAGAGAGGAAGGGTTTGAAGCTTGACGAAGAGATTGCAATGCCCGCATAAATTTTTAATTTTTTGTTTTTGTTTCTTATTCTTCTTTATATTTCTAAACGTAGTTTTTTGAAAATTAATTTTTTGAAAAGGTTTTTATATTTCTTAAGTTAAACAACTGCTTGGTGTAAGTATGTTAAGCGTTAAGTTCATACGTGAAAATTTGGATTTGGTGAAGGAAACCATAGAACGAAGAAAAGATAAGGATATGATGCAAGCTTTGAACTTGCTGTTGAAAAAAGATGAAGATTGGCGTTCTTTAAAGAAGAATGTTGATGAATTAAGGCATAGAAGAAATGAAGTTTCCATGAGGATAAACGAGTTAAAGAAGCAAGGCAAGGATGTGTCTGCGTTGATTGCTGAAGCTAAAACTTTGCCAAAACAGATTAAAGAGCTTGAAGATAAGATGGATGTTTTAGATAGCGAAATAAAAAACTTGCTGAGAAAGATTCCAAACATTATGCATCCTGCTGTGCCTTATGGTGAGTCTGATAAGGATAATGTTGTTATAAAAGAATGGGGCACAAAGAGGAAGTTTAATTTTCCTGTCAGGAATCATGTAGAGATTCTTGAGAAATGGGGCTTAGCAGATTTTGATGCTAGCGCGAGAGTTTCTGGAAGAGGGTTTTACTTTTTGAAAGGAGATCTAGCTAAACTTAATCAGGCATTGATTGCTTATGCAAGGGATTTCATGGAAAGTAAAGGTTACCTTTACGTAGAACCTCCATTGATGATTGAGCGTAGGGTTATTGAAGCAGCGCTGGATTTAACGAATATTCAGCAGTCTATTTATGAAATTAAGGATTCTAATTTATGTTTGATAGGAACTTCAGAGCACGCTTTGCTTGGTATGCACGATCATCAGATTTTAGATGAGAAAGATTTGCCTTTGAAGTATTATTCTTATTCGATGTGTTTTAGGAAAGAGATAGGAAGCCATGGTATTAATGAGAAAGGGCTTTGGAGAACTCATCAGTTTAATAAGGTCGAGCAGTTCATTTATTGTACAAAAGAGCAGAGCTGGGATATGTTCTTTGAGCTTTTGCAGAATTCTGAAGAGATTTTGCAAGGTTTGGAGTTGCCTTACAGGGTTATTGAGATTTGTACTGGTGATTTAGGAATATGGAAAGCAAGGTCTATGGACTTAGAGGTTTGGAGGCCGACTATTAATGATTATGGTGAGGTAATGTCTTTGTCTAACTGTACAGATTACCAAGCAAGAGACCTTGAGATTAAGGTTAGGAGAAAGGACGGAACTTTAGAGTATGTCCATACTTTAAATGATACCGCTTTGGCAACTTCTAGGATTATGGTAGCAATAATTGAGAACTATCAAAACGAAGACGGCACAATAACTGTACCTAAAGCCTTAAGAAAGTATATGAACGGTCAGGAAGTGATCCCTGCTAAGAACTGAATTCTTGTTTTAATTTTTAATTTTCTTATTGAGGTTAACAAATGCTCTCTATTCTTAAAAAAAGGAAGAAGTATTATAACAGAAATATTAGAACATAAAATTATGAAACTTATTCTTCAATTATATTAAATATTGAGTTAAATTTTACACTTTCATACTAACTAGTTCTAATTAAACTATTTAAGAAGCTACAACCTGTATTACGACGAAGAAGAGAAAACTTTCATACTAACTAGTTCTAATTAAACGTATAAAAATGAAGATATTATTAATACCAAATGAAGAATTAACTTTCATACTAACTAGTTCTAATTAAACGATTAAACAGTTATACAATAAGAAGAAGAACGTTTATTATAACTTTCATACTAACTAGTTCTAATTAAACGGATTATGAAACACACATTCGTAGGATAACAAAACTGATTGATAACTTTCATACTAACTAGTTCTAATTAAACCTTTATATAACAAGGCTTACGAAAAAGATGGTAAATATACCACTTTCATACTAACTAGTTCTAATTAAACACTATACAGATTTTGGAGGTGTTAAAATGGCAAGTGTTAAAGCTTTCATACTAACTAGTTCTAATTAAACACACATTGACACGAATTTATTTATTGAAACAATAAATATTTGCTTTCATACTAACTAGTTCTAATTAAACTCTATAACCGACTAAAAATTAACGAAACCGACCTTTTATCACTCTTTCATACTAACTAGTTCTAATTAAACGAATTTGTTAAAAAAGTTGCTGGAGAGTCAGGAATACAGGCGCTTTCATACTAACTAGTTCTAATTAAACCAGCGTGAGTTTTTGGATGTTTTAAACAACAGCCAGAATAAACTTTCATACTAACTAGTTCTAATTAAACATATGGCGGGCAGACCGAAGAAATATAAAGAAAAATTACAAGTGACTTTCATACTAACTAGTTCTAATTAAACTAAAAGTGAAAAAGTTAGTGGAAAATCGGGAATACAGGCTCGACTTTCATACTAACTAGTTCTAATTAAACTAGGAATGAGAAATTTAATTTATATTGTAGAGATTGGTTTACTTTCATACTAACTAGTTCTAATTAAACAAACCTGTATTCCCTTAGTAGTGATATGCTTAAAAAAGTATACTTTCATACTAACTAGTTCTAATTAAACGTTAAAAGTAATCAAATTAGCGGCAAATCAGGAATACAGGCCTTTCATACTAACTAGTTCTAATTAAACGTTTCCGCAACAGGCGGGATAAAGTTTGAGAATGAAGACTTTCATACTAACTAGTTCTAATTAAACGACTGATATAATTGAATAAAACAAAACAAATAAACAAACTTTCATACTAACTAGTTCTAATTAAACTTGAACAAGATGTAGCTTACAATGTAGTTGTATCATATGCTTTCATACTAACTAGTTCTAATTAAACGAGAATTTCTTTTTTACTTAAGAAAATTTGAAGAAGTGATACTTTCATACTAACTAGTTCTAATTAAACAATAAAGACGGTCCCAGGGGAATACATCTTTCTTCTGAAGAAGCTTTCATACTAACTAGTTCTAATTAAACAATTAAAGAGTTTAATTATTTTCAAGGAAATAAATATATATGGCTTTCATACTAACTAGTTCTAATTAAACCCTTGGAATTTTAAAATATTGACGAAATGGTGGAAATTGCTAAAAATATTCAAAATAAAAACATTTAAAAAGTTTTCTTTTTAATTAGTTCTTTGGTTAATTTAGCTATTTCTTCCTCGCTTATGGCGCAGCCTCTTAGTTTAACTCCCCAGAGTAAGCCTGTAACAAGATGTTCTTTGAAATGTTCATCCAATTCTTGCATTTCTTTTGGGAAGTATTTATCAAATAAACCTAATTCGTAAGAAACTGCAACAAGTTCTGAGGAACGAATAACTTTTATGTTCTTAGTCATCTCCTGGAACTCTTTAATTCGGTAGGAGTCCGTTTTTATTTTTCTATGTAATTTCTTTTCTAGCCTTTCTTTAACCCCTTTTGGATTTTCTATTAATAGAGTTGTTGTTCTCTCGTCAACAACTATGGCTTCACAGTTATATGCTATAGCTAAAGCAATCGTTTCAAGTTCCCCGCTATGAAGTATTTTAATAAAAGAATCATTGCTGCTAAAAGCTTTGTTTGCTAAATGGTCTAACTTGGTGTAAAGTCTTTTAGTTTTGGATGTAGATGCCAAGTTTAGATATCCTTCAGTCATGAGTTTTAAAATATTTAAAGCTTCAAGTATATACTTTTTTGTGTGGTTTAAGGGGTCATCAACTAACTCTTTTTTGACAGATTCTGATATTAAGAAGTTTCCATTGTATTTCTCTTTTAATAAAGGAATTAACCATAATAAATTGTTTAAAGATAAAGTAATTAAAGGTCCTGAATCAAAGGCTATGCTCTTCATTTTTTCACGCTGAACAATTTCTCAGCAACCTTTAGTCTATTTTTTCTTGAGATATTTTCTTCAAGTTTTACATTACCTAAATAGTTTAGCAATTCCCACTGAGTTATGTTTAGCATCTCAGCAACTCTTGCTAATGAAATGCCGTGGTCGTAAATTTTAACTGCCTTCTTTATTCTGGCTTTTTCTTCTACATCCTCTATGTAAGTGCCGAAATCTTTATCAATGGTTTCAATTAGTTTGAATAAACTAGATATGTATTCTCTAAATCTTTTAACATTATTTTTCTCAAGAGCATTTGCTGCTTTAGTTAATAGGGATATAACTTCTTCCTTGTTTAAGGAATACTTTGTGAAGACTTTATACAAAGAATAAATCAAAACAGCTATTGACAAACTGTCTTCGTCTTGATGTATTGAAGCATTGTGTATAACATGGTTGGATAACTCTGACAGGTTAAGGTATAGTTCTTCATTAATTAGAGAAGTTGTTTTTTTAAGTACATTTAAGATATCTTGCTTTACTTGTTCAGGCATTTCGTTCATAGCCTTATTTTAAATAGAATGATTTATATATTTTACTTAGTGTTTTTGTTTTTATGTTGTTTGATAGATTAAGGCCTTTAAGTAGGGAAACTAAAAGGATACTAAATATCGTTGAACCTTGTTTGCTTAAAGATGATTTTAAAAGGTTAAAGGAATTGGTTGTGAAGCGAAAGGTTGTTCTTAGTTTTAAATCTCCTAAGACAAAGTTGATGGATTTCTCTTATCCTATGGTTGAAGCTATTGGCAATGATGAATCTGTAGAATCATTTGCTGAATTAATTAACAAGCAGTTGAAGTTTCATTTTTATGAGCAGGCTTTCAAGGAGTTCTTGAAAAAGAAGCCTTTCCACATCCTTGAAGATGCTTTGGGCTATGATATCGTTGGTTTGGAAGAGATCAAGGCAGCGATTGTTTTATCTTTAGTGTCTAAAGAGCCCGTACATATTCTATTGTTTGGCGACCCTGGAACTGGTAAGACAAAGTTGATTGAAAATGTTAAACGTTTAGCTAGCAAATGTGTTTTTGGGTTGGGTTCAGGTATTAGTGGTGTTGGGCTGTCTTTAACTGTTAAAGGGAATGAGGTAATTAAAGGATTGTTGCCGTTAGCTAATGAAGGTGTTTGCTGTATAGATGAACTTAATTTGATGAAAGAGAATGACAGAGCTGCACTTTATTCGGCGATGGAAAACGGTATAGTTACCTATGATAAAGGTAATAAGCATATAACTCTGCCTGCCAAGATTACCTTGTTTGCTACCGCGAATCCTGGAAAAGGTGCTATTCTTTTAAAGGATAAATCCGTTGCGAAAACGCAGCTGCCGTTTGACCCTGCTTTAGTCTCGAGGTTCCACTTAGTGTTTTTTATAAGGAAGCAATCAAAGGAGAAGTTTAAGGAGATAACAAAGAGGTTGATGAATAATTCTAAAGCAAAGTTCTCTGAAAACGATTTTGAGTTCTTGAGAGAGTTTGTTGATTATATTAAAGATGTAGAAATATACTTCCCAGAGGATGTTAAAGAGTATGTGTCAAAGCTGTCTGTTAAGTTAAAAGAAGAGGAAGAAAACTTTTTCATGCCCCTAACTCCAAGAAAGATAGTTGGCTTGGTTAGGCTAGCAACTGCCTATGCAAAACTCTTTGATTCAAAAGAGGTGCAGAAAAAGCATGTTGATTTTGCATTTAACTTGATTGAGAAATCCTTGAAAGAGTTTATTGTTTAAAGTTTTCTTTGTTTTTGTTCTGTATGTTTTTCAAAAATCTTGTGTATTTCTTGTTGTTATGAAATTTATTTTTTCTTCTAAGTTAAATAATTAAAATAGAAATTAGTTTTCATAAATGAAAAAACTTTTCTTACAAAATAAAAGTTTTCAAAAAAGAAAGGTTTAAATACTCCCTTTTTCATTTTTGGAAAGAGATGAAAGTTTATGAAATCCTTGCTGATTTGGTTGATGACAAAATTATGAGGATCCTTGAGTTATTTGCTAAGAATCCAAACAGTACTTTTTACCTTAAACAGATCTCGGACAAAACTGATGTGAGTTTAACAAGCGTTTTCAGAATTCTTAAGGATTTGGTTGAGAAAGGGTATATTGAAGAAAAAGTTTATGGCCCTCAGAAGTTGTATAGCTTGTCAAAACTGAAGAAGGGTAAGGCTCTGTTGGATATTTTCTCTGTTAAAACAAATGTCATTGAAATAATGGTAGAATACTTATCAAAAGTTCCAGGCATAGAAAGAATATTTTTATACGGGAAGCAAAAACAGAATTCAGCCAATATTATTATAATAGGTGATTCTTTGGATATTGCATCTATTGAATCAATTATTGCAAGAATTAAGCACGAGTATGATTTCGATATAAAGTATATTACTTTATCTAATTCTCAGTTTGAACAAATGACTAAAATTGGAATGTACTCTGAGCAGAGAACTCAGGTTTATCCTTAATTAATTTTACATATCTATCATCTTTATTTATTTGTTAGCATTCGTCAGTGTTAACTTCTTTTTTGTTTTGATTTTTGGCTTGTCTATAATAAAAGCCTTACTTTTAGAATAAAAAACTATACTGATTTCTTAATATTTTTGAAATAGTTTTTCAAAAATAGAAATATTTAAATACTTGTGTTGTGATGAAAATCGTAAGGGATTTGGGTTAAGTGTTTGAGCCCTTTTTAGTTTTGCGCTTAGGCGTTTAAACTATTTATTAAAAAAATTTTGAGGGGGTTAAAAAATGGGCAATTTTTTTGTAGAAAAAGCTGCTGAAAATTCTAAAAAGATGGAAAAAATGTTTGAAAATGTTGGACAAGCAAAGATTAAAGTTGTGGGAGTAGGCGGTGCCGGCAATAATATGGCTTCATGGTTACATGATAAGGGTATTAAGGGTGCTGAGATTATTGCAATCAATACAGATCAACAACATCTTAACATAACAAGTGCTGATGTTAAATTCCTTATAGGTAAGGATGTAACAAAAGGTTTGGGTTGCGGTGGTTTCCCTGAGAAAGGTGAAGAAGCTGCAAAAGAACAACTTTCTGAAATTAAGAATGCTTTAGACCAACCTGATATGGTCTTTGTTTGTGCAGGTATGGGCGGTGGTACAGGTACAGGTGCTGCTCCTGTTGTAGCAAAAGTAGCTAAGGATTCTGGTGCAATTGTAATTGGCGTAGTTACTATGCCTTTCAAGATTGAGAGAGCAAGAATAGATAAAGCTGAGCTTGGTTTAAGCAATTTAAGAAGAAACTGCGATACTGTAATTGTCATTGATAACAACAGATTAGTTCAGGTTGCTGGCGAGTTGCCAATAAAACAAGCCTTTGCAGTCGCAAACGAGCTTATTGCTACAATGATTAAAGGTATTGTTGAAACGATTTCAATTCCGTCATTGGTTAACCTAGACTTTGCAGATGTCAGAGCAATTATGAAAGATGGTGGCGTTGCTGTTATAGGAGTTGGTTCTTCAGACACAAATAACAGAGTTGAAGAAGCTGCAAGACAAGCATTGGAAAACCCATTGTTGGATATTAATTATGAAGGTGCTACAGGCGCTTTGATACACATACATGGTGGTCCAGACTTAACTTTGGAAGAAGTTAGCAGGGTTGGAGAAATTGTTACAAAATCTTTGGATGACGATGCTAATGTGATTTGGGGTGCAAGAGTCACAGATGATATGAAAGGAAAGCTTGTCGTAATGACCATAATTACAGGAGTTAAATCGCCTTGGGTGCTTGGACAAAATATGAGCGCTGAAGAAAGAAAAATTGAGCAGAAACAGATTGCTGACGAGCTAGGTATTGAAATTATTGAATAAATTTTTAATTTTTTATTGTATCCTTTTTCTTGTGTTACTTCTCTGCTAAGATAAAAATACTTTAAATAGTTTTAAAGAGGTTTTTAGATTATGGTTTATGTGGTTTGGTATAACAATTCAAGGAGGGTTTTTTACGATATCTCTCAGTTAATCCAATTCCTTAAGACTGTTCCATTGAATTCTGTTAAGGTTTTTGAGCAGGATAGTTTTGGCAATATGAAGCCTGTTGACCCTTTAACTTTGTTTTCAGGTAGAAGTTTTAATAAGCCAACTCCAGATGTTATTGTTCATGAGCAAAATGTTGAACAAAACATAGATCAAAGTGTGATTAATAGTGCTTTGAATAATCCGAATTCGCTGCCTGAAGTTTCTGAAAGAGACCTAATAAAGAATTCGTTGAATGATGCCAATATTAAAGGAGCAAATCTGAAGCGTGAGAAAACTTTTGGCTCTTTCTTTATAAAAATGATTCTTGTTATAATTGCTTTGGTTTTAGGCTATTTCTTGATACCAATAATCCTTAATGCAATTTTCCATTAGAATTTTTCAATGAAAAAAAGCTTGTAAAAAAGAATTAGAAATTTTAATCAATCATCTCAATCTCTATGTTTAAACCATCAGGGATTGGTATTCTCATGATCAATCTTAGAGTTCTCTCATCTAAGCCAACGTCAATGAGTCTTTTATGTATTCTCATCTCAAATCTGTCAAATGTTGCTGTACCTTCGCCGTCTGGACTTTTCCTTGTAGTTATCTTTAGTTTCTTAGTAGGCAAAGGAATTGGTCCTCTCATCTCAACTCCTGTTTTCGTTACAATCTCTTTAATCTCATTACAGACTTGATTAATCTTATCAACGTCCGTACTTGCTAGTTTTATTCTTGCTTTTGGCATTTTCAATCAACTCGCTTAGTTTTTTGCTGTTTAACTTATAATGAAAGGTCTTTTCATTATAAGCTACAGATAGGAATATAAAAATAAATTAAAAAATTAATAAAAAAAGCTAAACGCTTATTTCAAGTTCAAAGGTTTAGCTTTCAAGTCAATACACATACCTGCTGCTACGGTTACTCCTGAATCTCTTACTGCGAATCTTGACATGTGTGGAATATCTTTCTGTCTCTCAATTACTAAAGGTCTTCTTGGAGTAATCTTAACGATTGCAGCATCGCCGTTCTTTAATGTGGTTGGATTCTCTTCTAATACTTCGCCAGTAGCTGGGTTAAGTTTCTTGACGAACTCTGTAAAGGTACAGGTTACCTGTGCAGTGTGTACGTGGAACACTGGTGTGTAGCCAACAGTCATTGCTGAAGGATGGTTCAATACAACGATTTGTGCGGTGAACTCCTCTGCAAGTGTTGGAGGATTGTCTAGATGACCAACAACATCTCCTCTTGCAACATCTTTGGAACCGAAACCTCTTACGTTGAAACCGATGTTGTCACCAGGAACTGCTTCTTTCAATGCCTCGTGATGCATTTCAATACTCTTAACTTCTCCAACTACACCTCTACCTTCTCTTCCTGGAACTGCAACAACCTTGTCACCAACTTTTAATTTACCAGTTTCAACTCTACCAACAGGGACTACACCAATACCTGTGATGTTGAAAACATCTTGGATTGGGATTCTCAAAGGTAAGTCTATTGGCTTATCTGGAACTTTCAAGTCGTTTAATGCTTCTAGCAAGGTTGGACCATTGTACCAAGGCATGTTCTCTGATTTCTTTACTACATTGTCTCCTTTCAATGAAGCAAGTGGGATAAATTTGATCTCTTCAGGTTTGTAACCAATACTCTTTAATAATTTTGAGACTTCTTCTTTTACTGCTTTGAACTTGTTCTCATCATAGTTGACTTTATCCATCTTGTTGATTGCAATGATGATTTGTCCAATACCAAGAGTTCTTGATAAGAAAACATGCTCTTTTGTCTGTGAGTTTACGCCATCGTCTGCTGCAACTACCAAAACAGCTGCATCAGCTTGTGCTGCACCTGTAATCATGTTCTTAACAAAGTCTCTGTGACCTGGTGCATCAATGATGGTAAAGTAATATTTGTCTGTCTCGAATTTCTTATGAGCAAGGTCGATTGTGATACCTCTTTCTCTCTCTTCTTTAAGACCATCCATGACGAATGCAAACTCGAAACCTACTTTACCTACTCTCTCAGCTTCTTCTCTTAGCTTTTTTAGCTTTTGTTCATCAATAGCACCACTATCGTACAGCAATCTACCAACAGTAGTAGATTTTCCATGGTCGATGTGACCTATAAATACGAGATTTAAATGTTCTTTTTTGTCTGCCATTTTTAATACCTCCATTAACAAGTTGTTGGATTTTTACGCCATTTAAAAAATTTTCTATTAATTTTACATCTAATCTACTATTTATATTATATTTATATATTCAGTTTAATCACTTGAAAAATACAAAAAAATTTAAATAACCTCTACTGAGATTAGAGTGAAGATGAAAAAAAGAGTGCTAACTTTGTTGATTTTAAGTGTTGCCATTTCAGTCTTGCTTTTATCATGCAGTTCTCAAGGCCCATCTAGCAATGCTTCAAACTCAGTAGCCGGTTTTCAAGGGTTAACTATGGAACTGAAAGTAGCAAGAACAGATTTCTTGATTTCTGATTCTCAAAAGGAGTTTACGCTTCCATTTACTTTGATTGTTAAAAATTCAGGATTTTATACGGTTTCTAAGAATGGTGCAGTATTACAAGTTTCAGGGTATGATCCTTCATTAATTATGAGCACGAAAAAGAACATGAATGTTCAACAAATAAAAGAAGCTATGCAAGGAAAATCAACCACGAGGCCTATAGGCGATATGAAAGTTTTTTCAGGTTCTGATTTCGGATTGACTTTTAGCAATTTAGATTCTATAACCGATAGTTATGATTTTGATTTGTTCTTCAATTTGTGTTATAAATATGCAACTAGTTTTTCATCATCAATTAGATTAGCTCCAATAACTGATTTGAACCTTGCAAATGATGTGAACATACGAAATTCGATCTCATTTTCGCAAGGGCAAGGTGCTCCTTTGGCTATAACAGGCATAGATATCTATCCATCTAGTAAAGAAGTCTTTTTAACAATACATGTTAAACAGAAGTCAGGAAAACTGATATATTATCCAGATAAGTTTTCAACAGACGAATGTGGCAGTATCGATTTTTCGGAGAGGAACAAGTTTAAGGTAGCCTCTGCTACTTTAAGTGGTGTCGGAGGAGATTGTGGGAACGATAAGAATAACTATTTTTATCTTGATGATAATGGCAATGGCCAAATCGCTTGTAAATTCGAATTGAATAATGAAATAACATCGCCAATGACTAGTATCCTTTCACTGAATTTAGAATACTATGTCTTTGATTCTCTTTCACAGAGGTTTTCAATAAGAAAGATCTAAGCTTGAAAGAAATAAAAAACTTTTTAAATTTGCTCTTTTCCCTTAAACTTTTGTTATTACTCCTTTTACAATGAGAGGTTGATTTTTATGGCAGGTACTAAACCAGTTTCAATTGGAAGCTTAAAAGTAGGTAGTTTTGTCGTTATTGATGGAGAAGCTTGTAAAGTTGTTGATATTCAAGTTTCTAGGCCTGGAAAACATGGGCACGCTAAAGTTAGGTTAACTGGGGTTGGCTTACTTGATGGCAAGAAAAGGGTTATTGTTGCTCCAGGTCATGATAATGTTGATGTTCCTATAATTGATAAGAAAAATGCACAAGTCTTATCTATTGCAGGCAATGTTGCCACAGTTATGGATATGGAAAGTTATGAGACCTTTGAATTAGAAATCCCTGAAGAATTGAAGGATTCATGCGTTGAGGGTAGTGTTGTTCTTTACTGGGATGTTCTTGGAGAAAAGGTTATGAAACAGATTAAATCAGGTGAATAAGGATGGCAAAAATTCCAGAAGCAGATGCAAGATTATACAAGAATGTTTTTGTATGTAAAAGATGCAAAAGAAAGATTAGGGCACAGCCTTTGAAGGTTTTTGCTGGCAAGGTTAATTGCAGACATTGCGGCAGTAATGCATTAAGACCTGTAAGAAAGAAATAAAATGAACGATACTTCTTTTCAGGTTTTGCTTTTTTTGGTTTTCGTTGCTTTTCTAACTTGGATTCTATATAAAAAAAGAAAAAATGTTGTTTTTGAGTGGTTGTTTAAACCTATTATCTATATTGCCCTTCTTAGAACAAAGTTCGGTTTAAAGTTTATGGATTCTTTTGCTAAGAAGCATAACAAGTTTGTTAAGGTTACTTCTTTCGTGTTTATGATTTTAGGTTTTGCAGGCATATTTTTAATGGGTGGGATTTTAATCTATCAATTCTATGTTCAAATAACTAATCCTGCAATACCTTCAGGCGCTGCATTGGTTTTGCCTATTCCTATGAAGGGCGTTGTTTATGTTCCTTTTATTTATTGGATTCTCTCAATATTTGTTTTAGCTTTGTTTCATGAATTCTCGCATGGCGTAGTTGCAAGGGCTTACAAAATCAAGGTTAAATCAAGCGGTATAGCTTTTTTAGGTATTTTGCTTCCTATTGTTCCAGCTGCTTTTGTTGAACCTGATGATGCTAAAGTCAAGAAGGCGCCTCTTAAAACAAAGTTGTCTATTTTTGCAGCAGGCCCTATGATTAATATTGTATTGGGAATTCTTTTCTTGATTCTATTGAATCCATTAGTTGCGCCATTGCATAGCAAAAACTTGACTTTTGTTTCTTCTTTAAGTGGTTCAGCCATAGTTGAGTTGACTAATGTAAGAGTTGTCAATTATACAGAGCATCCTGGTTCTGATTTTGTGTCGCCGGCAAAACTTGTTGGTTTGCCTTTAAACTCAACAATACAGGAGATAAACGGAATAAAGGTTGACAATTTTTACGATTTACAAAGAGTACTAGAGAATCTTACTCCTAACACTATTGTTCATGTTAAAGCTGATGGCTTAGAGTATACGTTCCCCCTTGCTGAAGATCCTGTTACTAAGAGAGCAGTAATGGGAGTTCAATTAGATTATTATAGAAAAGTTGAAGGATTGAACTTTTTGTTGTATAACTTTATATTAACTTTAGTCTGGTGGCTTGCTATTCTAAATCTTGGTGTTGGTATGTTTAATCTATTGCCTTTAGGTATCTTGGATGGTGGTCAGATGTTGCTTGCGTTTTTAGAAAAGAAGCTTGGAGAGAAGAAAGCACAAAAGGTTTTCAAAGGGATTTCGACATTCTTCTTGATTATTCTTTTGATTATGATTTTTAATTCTTTTATGTAATCTTTATTTACAATTCTGAATCTCTTTTAGTTGATCAAGTTGTGTTTTTAACATTTTTACTTCTTTTTTTAGTTCGTCAATTTTAGCAATCTCTTTTTGTAATCTTTCTATTTCTGCTTTCATTTCTTTGATAGCTGCAAGATTGACCACAGTTAAGCCAGCATAATCCACTGCGAGATAACCTTCATTATCATAATTTATAAGTTCTGGGAACACTTTTTGGACTTGTTGTGCTGAAACTCCGAGATGTGTTCCGTTAGGCAAGCCCTTGTTTGGGAATTCTTTTGTTTTCCATTTGAATCTGAATGCTTCTAAATTTGAGATTTTATTCAAGACATTTGTTAGGTTATCAATTTTGTTTTTCAATCTTTCATCTGAGCTTTGCCATCCTCCTGTAGAGTATGCTGTGCCAGCAACGTAGAGTTTATAGGTTGGATTTGTTGTTCCTATTCCAACATTACCATTTGAATCAATTGTAATTGCTAAGCTTGTTGAAGAGTCAGTAATTCCAGCGTTGCCAAGTGTGTTATTCGCAGTAAACTTAGCAATTCTATCGGTAGAACCCGAACCATTTAGGTTGCTTGATGAGCTCCCTCCAACATCTATACAAGTTATAGTATCATTTAATGCTTGGATAGCTTGTCCGACATTGCACGCCGCAGGATAATTTTTTAGTTTAGTCCAGCTTAAGTCAGCGATTTCAGCATCATCTATTTGGCCAGCAGGCAAATCAACTGTTCCAGAAGAAACAATTAAGCCGTTTGTTATTGTAATATTTCCTACGACATGTAATGTTGAGGAAGGATTCTCTGTGCCTATGCCAATATTTGTAGAAGAGATGTACATTGACCCTGAAAGATTTAAGTAAGTGTTTGAAGGCAAAATTCTAATAATATTTATTATGTCTGTAGAATAACTCAATGAAACTGAAACTAACAAGATGAACAAAGGAATACAGAATTTCTTTTTTTTAGATGGCATATTGTCTGAATATTTTGTATCTTCTAAAGAAAACAGTGCTTAGCGTCAATATATTTTTTAGAAAATATATTTTTTATAATTAATAAAGTTTTCTTTTAATTTTATTTGTGTTTTTTAGAATTAACCTAAAGAAAGAATTATATTTGTTCCAGAGAAAGTTATTCTTGCTGTTCCGCCAGAATCTTTTATATCTCCGCCTCTGACTCTTATGTCACCGTTTACATCTAACGAGTCTGCTGGAGATGTTGTGCCTATGCCAACATTTCCTCCAGATTCATAAATCACTGAGTTAGTGATTGTGTTAGTATCAGACATCTTAGGAATATAATTAGCAGAGGTTCCAGAGTAATCTACA
>JASKKU010000016.1 GCA_030154045.1 Candidatus Woesearchaeota archaeon | reverse complement strand
CGATCTAAAATGCAAGGGTAATTACTAAAAATCTAACAAACGATACTTCATTATCCTCTTTGCTTTCAAAATATTCTAAAGATGTTGATATCAGAGATGCAACAAACTTCCTTTTCTCTTTAATGAAAGGTGAGGATGTATTAAACGCTTATGAGAATTACAAGGTTGCGAGATTTGATAACAATTCTTTACTTAAACTCTATCTTAATCTGTATGAAAAGAAGTTTAACACAGCATCAAAGTTAATGGAATCTTTAATTCGAAACACTGACAGATTTGAATTAAAAGAACTGAATAGCTCAAAAAACGAAGTCTTAGAGTTAAAATTCAAAGAGTATGATGCTGGTTCTTTCATCCTAAAGAAGGTTAATCCTTCAGTTATTAAAGAGTATAATATTGAAAAACTTATTTTCTCAACAATGCCGTCAAAAAACACTCCAACACCTTTGGGTATTTTTGAAATCAATGGTAAAGATTACTTTGTTCAGGAAATTATAATTGGAAGTGCATTAAACAACGTTTCTTCAGAAGAGCTTAGAAAAAAATACCTAACAAAAACCTTAGATACTCTCCTGGATATAGATTTTCAGTTGAGCGAAAAAAGTAATTTAATCAATTTATCAGATTCTGTAAGCAAGATTGATTATGAAGATACAATTGTTAGCTCTTTTAAAAAAGCAAATAAAGATTCTTTAGAAATACTTTTGGATAAACTCTTTAAGGTTAATGTTTATTTAAGCCAAGCCTCAGATTGGTTTAATCATGGTGATATACACCCAGGAAATGTTATTGTTTCAAATGATAACCTTCTGATAATTGATTTTGAAAAGGCTTTGTTGTCAACAAAATACTTTGACTTTTTGTTTTTTACCGGCCAGCCTGTATTTAATTTATCGCTTGAAGATGAGTATGAGCTCGTAAATAATTATTCGGACTATAAAATTAATGATGAAGCACTGTTCTATTCAACAGGATTCTTTGTAAACCTGATAATAACTACAAGAAGTTCTAAATGGTATCATGAAAGCGGTTCTGAGAACTACAAGGATATGGAACATTACTTTTTAGCAAAGACCTTGCAGTATTTAGATAAGGTGCCTTTTGATATTGATAAGGAAAAGATTAAGGGAATTCTTGTAAGTGAATTTAACGAATAATTCCTGAAAATTGCAAAAATTTTTAAAAAATTGCTCGTTTATTCTTTGGGAAATGGCAAAAAAGCGATTTTTAGTCACAAGTGCATTACCTTATGTTAACAATGTTCCGCACTTAGGTACTTTAGTATGCATTATTTCAGCAGATGTGTATACTCGTTACTTAAGGTCAAAAGGCTATGAAGTAATTAGTGTTTTAGGCACAGATGAACATGGCACAACAACAGAGTTTAAGGCTAAGGAAGAAGGCTTAACTCCAAGAGAGATTTGTGATAAGTTTTTTGAACTGCATAAAAAGATATATGACTTCTTTTTATGTTCCTTTGATTGTTTTGGCAGAACATCTGATAAAGAAACTCACGAAGTTACTAAAGACATCTTTGAGAAACTTTACAAGAGTGGTTTTATTGAAGAAGGCACTTTAACTCAATTATACTGTGATAACTGCAAGATGTTCTTGCCTGACAGATTTGTTATAGGGACATGTCCTCATTGTGGTTATGATAAGGCAAGAGGCGATCAATGCGAGGCGTGCGGAAATCTTCTAAACCCTGATGAGTTAATTGACCCAAAATGCGCTTTTTGTGGAACTACTCCAAGAACTGTTGAGAGCAAACATTTGTTTTTATCATTGGATAAACTTCAGTCCGAAATTGAAGAATTTGTAAAAGAAAGAGAAGACAATTGGACTCTGAACGCAAAAACTATGACTTGGAATTGGTTAAAGAAAGGCTTACAAAAGAGATGTATAACTAGAGACCTGTCTTGGGGTATTAAAGTCCCGCTTAAAGGTTATGAAAACAAGGTGTTTTATTCGTGGTTTGATGCGCCAATAGGTTACATAGGAATCACTAAACAGAACAGAAAGGATTGGAAAGAGTGGTGGTTTAATGATAAAGAAGTTTCTTTAGTTCAGTTTATGGGAAAGGATAACATTCCGTTCCATACAATTTTATTCCCGTCATACCTTATTGGAACAAGAGACAACTATACTCTTTTGGATAAGCTCTCAGTTAATGAATATCTGAATTATGAGGATTTGAAGTTCTCCAAATCATTAGGCATAGGTGTCTTTGGAGACGATGTGATGAATCTAGGTTTTAGACCAGATGTCTGGAGGTACTATCTGATGATTAACAGACCTGAGAAGACTGATACTGTTTTTTCATGGGATGATTTTGCTGCAAAATTAAATAACGAATTAGTTGCTAATTTAGGTAATCTTGTTTATAGGGTTATTAGTTTTGTAAATAGGTTTTATAATTCTACAATTCCTGAAGCTAATGAAGAGGATTATTATTCCATTATAACAAAAGAACGAATTGATGAAATCAAAAAACTTTACGAGAGCATAGATAAAAGTTTGGAAAAAATAAGCTTGAAAGATGCTTTGAAACAGATTATGCTCGTTTCAAAAGTGGGAAATCAAATTTTCCAAGAGAATGAACCCTGGAAACTAAGAAAGCAAGACAAGAAAACTGTTGATATTGTTATTTCATTTTTAGTTAATCTTGTTAAAGACTTGGCTATTTTAGTTGAGCCTTATATGCCTGGTGTTTCAAAAGATATCTTTGAAATGCTGAATATTCAACAACTTAAATGGGACTCTCTTGGTAATTTTAATCAGATTAAAGCAGGGCATAAAATAAAGCCACAAAGGATGCTATTCAAAAAAGTTGAGGATAAAATGGTAGAAGAACTAAAAAATAAATTTTCTGGTAAAAAAGAGAAGATTTCTTTAGAAAATAAAGAAAAATCTGAAGAGAACGATTTCTTAAAACTAAACCTAAGGGTTGCAGAGATAAAATCCGTTGAAGAGCATCCAAATGCCGATAAGCTTTATGTTTTAAAGATTGATTTAGGTAACGAAGAGAGACAATTAGTTGCAGGTCTAAAAAAATACTATTCTAAAGATGAGCTCGTTGGGAAACATATTGTTGTTGTATCAAACTTGCAACCAGCAAAACTTAGGGGTGTAGAAAGTCAAGGAATGCTTTTGGCAGGTGAAAACTTAGAAACTGGAAAAGTAAAGATTCTTGAAGCACCAAACAGTGAACCTGGCTCTTTGGTTTATATTGAAAGCACAAAAGGAAAAGAGCCTAATCAAGACATTATTCCATTTTCGCAATTTGAGAAGATTAAATTAAAAGTAAAGGATTCAAGAGTTTACTACAAAGATGAAGCTTTGAGAACTGATAAAGAGTTCGTTAGTGTTGCTCTTGATAAAGGCATTGTTAGGTAAGTAATCTTTTATTTTATTTTTAATAACCTTTATATATTCTTTAGAATTATTCTGTTGAATGAAAATCGGATTAACCTTAAGTGTTGGCGGTGCGAGGGGCATCGCTCATCTTTCAGTTTTGAAGTTCTTAGAGAAGCATAATATAAAGATTGATATGGTTTCTGGAGCAAGCATGGGTTCAATAGTGGGAGGGTTGTATTCGTTAGGCTATTCCATTACAGAATTAGAGAACTTTGTGAACTCATTAACCAAAAAGGATGCGAAGAAGATCTTAGATTTTACAATCCCTAAAGAGAGTTTATTGAAAGGGGAAGGTGTTAAGGAATATTTGAAGTATTTGTTCAAAGACGCTACTTTTGATGACTTGAAGATTCCTTTTTATCCTGTTGCTACAGATTTAGTTTCTGGCAAGCCTGTTGTGATTTCAGAAGGTTATCTTTGGGAAGCAGTCTATGCGAGCAGTGCAATTCCAGGATTCTTCAAGCCTTTGAAATTAAGAGATATGATTTTAGTAGATGGTGGCGTGGCAAACCCAATACCTATTGACGTAATAAGACATAAGGTTGATTTTTTAATTGCTTCAAGGATTATTCCGCAGTATGATAATCTGAAACTAACAGGAAAAATTCTTTCTTTGTACTATGTTTTAAGGTCATTATCTATTGTCGAGGCATCCTTATCAGAAAATATCTTGGAGAAGAACCCGCCAGATTTTTTGGTTGATTTTAAGAATATAATCTCATTTAATGTTTTCTCTTTTGAAAAAGGGAAAGATATTCTCAAGTTTTCAGATAAGTTTGTTGAGAAGAATATGCAAGCCTTATTATCTAAGCTTTAATTAAGTAGAAACAACTCACATCTATTCTTTCAATTCTTTTTTCATGATGAGCATACTCCTGTTTAAGAGGAAACTTAAATTTAAACTCGTTAATTATTCTAAAACCGAAATCTTTTGAGATGCTCTCAACAAATTGTCTTGTGGATGTTTTATGGAACGAATAGACTACATTAGAACTTTCAAATGCTTTAATTAGAAATTCTTTGTCCGCATGCTTGTTTCTTGTCCCAAAAGGTGGGTTTTGCAAAACCGTATCAACTTTAACACTAACATCTTTGATATCAGAGTGAATAATCTCAAAATTCTCTAGGTTTAGTAGCGCTAAATTTTTTTTCAATACATTTAAGCTGTCAGCATCTTTATCAATGAAGTATACTTTTTTAGCATCTAAGAGCAACGCGCCTATTCCAAGAACACCATTGCCGCAGCCAAAATCAGCAATTGTTTTCTCTTTTATATGGCCTTTCATAAAAGCATCCCATAAAATCGTTGCAGCAATTTCAGAATCAGTAGAATATTGTTCCAGCCAGATTTTTGGTTTATTTACTTTATCTAGTTGAGATAAAACTATTGCCAGTTCCTTTTTATTATTGACTCGCATTTTTTTGAAGAATCTTTTAAATTTTATAAACTATCGCCTTAGATGTGAAAAATAAACTCACTAGTGTCACACATACGCACATTTTATAAATGGTTTGATTATCCTTGTTAATATAAAAATATTTGCGAGGTGTTTAATTATGGCAATACTAAATGAAGAGATAAAATCTCAAGTTAAAGAACTTTTATCAGGTTTGGATGATCAAGTAACGATAACCTTGGTTAAGAAGGCAAGCCCTTATCTTGCAGACATTGAAGGGCTAGTAGATGAAATCGCTCCTCTTTCAGAAAAGGTTGTTTTAGAGAAAGTAGAGTTTAATGATGAAGCAAAGCAGAAGTTTGGCATTGAAGACGGTCCAGCATTAGTTATCAGTTCGGAGAATGTTAAAGGCAGAATCACTTACTTTGGTTTGCCAAGCGGTTATGAATTTGGAGCATTCATTGAAGCGATAAGGCTTGCTGGAAGTAAAAATGTTGATATGGACTCAAAGCTTAAACAGTTTGTTGAAGATGTTGAAGCTAAAGACAAAGACGTTTTACTAGAGGTATTCGTAACTCCGTCTTGCCCTCACTGTCCTACATCAGCATATGTTGCATATAAGCTTGCTAGAGTTTGCAGCAAAGTTACAGCACATGTTTATGAAGCTACTGAATTCCCAGAGCTTTCAAACCACTACAGAGTTTCAGGAGTGCCTCACACAGTAATTAACAAGGGAGAAGGAGAATACATAGGTGGTTATCCTGAACCTCACGCAATAGACCAGATTAGAAACGCTTTGGGTTTGTAAGTTTTTAATTTTTTATTTTGTTTTTTCTATTTCTTTAAAATTCTAGAATCTGAAAAATTAAATAAAAAAAGAATTAAAGCTTAGCAATCTTTAAAACCAAATCAATCATTCTGTTGCTATAACCAAATTCGTTGTCGTACCAAGTAACAATCTTAACCATGTTTCCCTTTACCATAGTTGCTTGTGCATCAATTATCGTTGAATGAGTATTGCCTATAATGTCAGAAGATACTATTGGGTCATAAGCAATATCAAGTATCCCTTTCATATCGTTGTTTTTGTACCTTTCAAACAACTCCAAAAGTTCTTCTTTGCTAGTTTCCCTCTTTAAAACTGCAACGAAATCTGTTACTGAGCCATCAACCGTTGGCACCCTGAAAGCTAAGCCGTCAAGTTTACCTTCTAATTCAGGAATAACTTTTGTTACAGCAATCGCAGCTCCAGTTGTTGTAGGTACAATATTATGAGCAGCGCTTCTTCCCCTTCTAAAATCTTTGTGCGGAGCATCAACTAACCTTTGGTCTGCAGTGTAGGAATGCACTGTGCTCATAAACCCTTGGACAATTCCAATGTTCTCATGCAGTATCTTAACAACAGGCGCTAAACTGTTAGTTGTGCAGGATGCATTTGAGATGAATAAATCTTCAGAGGTTATCTCAGAATCATTTACTCCCATAACTATTGTTTTGATTCCATCCGACTTAGGCGGCGCTGATAAAATTACTTTTCTAGCCCCTGCCTGAATATGTTTTTCAAGGTCTTCTTTTCTTCTGAATATTCCTGTGCACTCTAAAACTACATCAACATTCAATTCTTTCCAAGGCAACTTACTAGGGTCTTTTTCAGAAGTTACCCTTATCTCTTTTCCATTAACAATCAAAGCATTTTCCTTGAAGGAAACCTCGCCATTAAACTTGCCATGAGCAGAGTCGTATTTTAACAAATATGCCAAATTTTCAGGGTTCGTTAAATCATTTATACATACAAACTCTATTTCAGGATTGTTTATACCAGCCCTAAAAATCATCCTTCCAATTCTTCCAAAACCATTGATTGCAACTCTTACCATTTTATCACCAAAAATCCTTTTTTGTTTTCACTTTATTAATTTTATTAATTTTGATTTTATCTTCATTACACAGTTAAATAGATATTTTTAAAAAGATGTTGTTCTCTAAAAAAACCATGGTTTTTAATCTTTTTTATGGAGCAAAGCCAAACAAAATTAGAATCAAAACTTTGTTTTTTATACTATTAATTAGCATTCTTTTCTTAATCCAATCTTCTATGAGTTTAGCTTCACCAGGAAAGCAAGGTTCTGTTTCACAAAGATATATTGTTGTATTAGATGAGAAGCCTTTGCTTGAAACCTACTTAGATGAATTGAATAAATCTCCACGAATCAGGTCTTTGGATGCTTTACTCTCATCAAAAACTCTAAGAACCCAGGTTCTTGATAGATTTGTAAAGATAAGAGAAAAACAGGATTTGATTATTAATAAAGTTATGCAAATTAGACAGAAGAATAGATTTCTTAAATCTAATGCACAAATAGACACTAAAAAAATCAAACGACTTTCTAGGGTTTTATCAGCATTAGTTCTTAATTTGACTCCTGAAGAATTGAATGAAATTAAGAAGCTTCCTTATGTTAAATCTGTTGAACCTGATACAACCCTTAAACTGCTTGCTCCAAAATCAAATGATTCTCATTCTAGTTTAGAAAGTAGTCTTAATAACAGTTTTAATAGTATTAAGCTTAACTTAATAAATGGAACAAATTATACTGGCAAAGGCATTGTAGTAGCGGTTATTGATTCAGGCATAGACTACACTCATCCAGATTTGGGAAATTGTACATTATCGCAAATTCTTAACAAAACCTGCAGCAAAATTCTAGATGGTTACGATTTTGGAGAAATAGATAATGATCCTTGGGATGATTTTGGTCATGGTACTCATTGTGCAGGCATAATTGCTGCAAATGGTTCTATTAAAGGAGTTGCGCCTGATGCAAAGTTGTTAGCTTATAAGGTTTCATATAGAGACTGGTTTGGAAACATTGCTATTCCACTTTCTACAGTTCTACAAGCCTTGGAACGAAGCTTAGATCCAAATCAAGATTTAGACTTTTCAGACCATGCGGATATTGTATCAATGAGCTTAGGTTCTGAGTTTGGCTATGCAGATGACCTTTCTAGTAAAGTTGTAGATGACTTTGTTAAGGCAGGTATCTTTGTATCAATTTCAGCAGGTAATGATTATGATACGTCTTATATTATTTCTTCACCTTCAACATCGAGAGAAGCAATTAGTGTTGCTGCATACAACGAGAGTTCAAACGGGATAGCTAGTTTTAGTAGCAGTGGCCCTGCACCAGTTTATCCTTATGGTTCTTATCCACCATCTTCAAATTATATATTTAAGCCGGAAATTGCAGCTCCTGGCGTAGATATCTATTCAACAGTACCAAGTGATGTAGAAAAATGCATGTCTTATAATATATGTTCATCTTTAGGATATGCATACCTTTCAGGAACGAGCATGGCTGCGCCTTATATTTCTGGAGTTGCCGCATTAATACTTCAAAAAGCTAAAGAAGAAAACGTATCACTTAAACCAAGAGATGTTAAATCTTTAATCATACAATATTCAAAAGATTTGGGAGAGCCTCTTTATAGACAAGGTGCTGGATTGGTTCAGCCTTTAAGAAGCCTGGATGGAGAAATAACCTTTAACCCTCCAGTCTTAAATTTTGAGGACATTAATACTATGTCTTTGTCAAGCATTAACTTAACGATAAAAAATGTAGGTAACAAAGAGCATAGACTTTATTTTAATCTAAGTTCTTTAGGTTCTTATTCGAATTATCTAATCTTAAGTGAGAATAATTTT
Source organism: Candidatus Woesearchaeota archaeon (assembly GCA_030154045.1). Lineage (GTDB taxonomy): Archaea > Nanobdellota > Nanobdellia > Woesearchaeales > JASKKU01 > JASKKU01. Next base: position 14,693 of record JASKKU010000016.1, on the reverse strand, counting down.
ACAATCCCTGCTAAACAGAATCATAGCATTTTAATAACAGTAAATCCTCTTAAGAAACCAACAAAAGAGATCATGCTCTTAATGCGTGTTGAAGATTATTTTAACACTTCTGTAGAGAACTTGTCTTTACCTGTGATGATTTCTGCTTTTAGTTTATTATCTCTTAATAGAAACTTAACAATTAAGATAGTCTCTGATACTCTTACATGTGATGAGATAAGAAACTCTGATTTGAATATATTTCTAGCGCAAAAAGAACAATCAGGTTTTCCTTATTACCAAACATACTCTTCTTTAAATCAAGTTCTAGATGACAATTGTTCTCTAACTACAAACTTTGATAGTACTGGAGACTATGTTGCAGTTCTTTATGGGTCTATTAGGAAAAATAACGCTTTAAATTACTATTTAGTTCCAAAGGACTTATCTTTTAATGGTTCTAATTCTTATATCTTGATTTTTAATCTTTCAAACCTTACAATCGAACAAGTTCCAACCTCTCTAGTTAATAACTCTTTTTTAAGAAGAGTAGCATTAAATCTTGTTTTTCATAATGCTAGCCAAATTTATGATTTAAATAATTTTGATACTATTGTCAATTATGAGTCTCAGAATATTTATGACTATCTTATTCCAAAAGATAATGAAACAGTTTTCTTTAACTATAATAGTTCCTATGATTTAACAAAATCAAGTTATAACTATAACCTTAGTTTTGAGCTCTGGTTTGAATGGGTCAAACCAAGAATTAACGATACACTCACTCAAACAATATTGAGTTTTAATAACATACTGCCTAATATCTTTTATGACATTTACATCTATAAAAAGATCTTCTTGAATAAGATTAATGATTCAATTCTAAATTTGAATTTAGACAATACAAAAAATTATTCAATAACTCAAAAAATGCCTGTTGACCTTGCCTCAGACTATACAGCATATAGAAGCATTCAATATGTGAATAAATATGGCGTTTATAGGATTCCTCCAATCAAAGATCATTTAACTTTTGGCTTTTATAATATCTTTGAAATTGAACCAGAGATTGAAGCATCTTTTGTTATCGTTAATCAATACGGTGGAAAAGATAGATCTTATCTTAAGGAAATTTATGGTAGAGAGTTATCTACATTTTTTAAAGGATTTCCACAGTATACTGTCTTTTTAGCTGACCAAAAGTTATCTTTACCTTTTAGAGATAATGTTACTTTAGGGCTTTCTAATTTCTCAATTTTATCATTAAAACAACTTGTTAATGCAAAAAAGGAAGGAGCAATATCTAATAACTCTGCATCATTCTTGAAAGCATCGTCAGATTACCTCTTGATTACGAACTATGACCTTTATTATTTAAGTGCTTTTCAAATAGAAGGCGAAAATTCTTATTATCCTGCAGATGATTCTTTACTCTATATAAGTGATGCAAATCCAATGTATCCCGCATATCCTGAATTTTCTTTTCTTTTGCCTTACATTCGAGTTGGAGATTTTTCCATATTCGGGTATAAGAATTATATTTACTTTAATTACACCCTACCACAACTTTCATCTTTTTCAAAGGTAAACCATGAAATGGAACTTTCCCTTAAATCAAATGTTTGTCCGATTGTTTTTTTAGATATCTACAACTTGAGCTCTGAAAAAAATGGTGATTTACTAAATATCTCTTTTGATTACGTTCTGGTAAATTATAGTGATGTTATTGGGATCTTAGATAAGGATGTCTCTTTAGACTCATCTTTCACTTTTGAAAAGAATGATTCTTTAATAAAAAAGCCTTTGAATGTATCTTGCTTACAAAGGGATTATGAATCTTATTCGTGTTCAGCTGTTTTAAATCTTTCTCAGGAGAACATCTCATCTTTGGACTTCTATTTAAAAATAATTGATAATACTTGTGAAGAATCTCGCCAAATAAATATATCAAACTTTTATGTAGCAAAAAAACCTTTATTTGTTAATCTGTCACCTTCCGATTATGTTCCCTTGAATGGGTTAGTTTATTTTAATATTACAACCCCTGAGGGGAGAGTTATTAAGGACTTACCTGTAAAAGTTTATTTGTCTGGAGAATTTAGATCGACTTTAATTTCTGAATTCATTGCAAAAGAAAATTCAATGCTAAATCTTAGTTCGTATAGTGGCTTAATAGCTCTAACTTTTGAAACACCTGAGAATTTTCCTTATGAGAGCCTAAATCAAACAGTTTATTTATATCGACTCTTAAATTCTTCTCTCATCTCACCTGTTGGAAAATATCTAGATAATAAAACTTTGCTGATCAATATCAGTTCAGAAAAAGCAGATTCTTGCAATTATTCTTTGAATTTTTTGGATAATAATTCTATTTCTTATAATGGATCACTGATAAAAAATAATTCTTATTGGTATCATTCAATAAATATTACAAATGAAGGATACTATCTACTTGATTTATCGTGCGCAAATTCTAGTGAAGAAAGCTATTGGTTCTATCACGATACTATTTTTGTTGATTATACTAATCCAATATATGAGCTTTTTTTAAGCAGTAATAACTGGACAGCTGGAAAAAGAGTATCTGGTTATATAAATATTAACGACTCTTCTCCAAAAGTTAATTTTAGCCTAAAACTTGTTGACCCTTATAATAACTCTGTACTTTTGATTAGTGGCGATTCAAAGTTATACAACTTTTCAATAATCCCTTATGAAATTGGAAATTATACTCTTTATATTAACATAACTGATTTAACAAATCATTCAAACAATTCTAAATATACTTTTTACTCTGCAAGACCAGAAAACGCGTCTGTTGTAATAAATGTGACTTCAAATGTTTCAATAATTATTGATGAGCTTAACCAGACTTTTAATGAGACCGTGAATAAGACCGTAAATGCTACAGTTAATCTAACTGAGAATGTCACAAAAAACATAACAATAACCATTATAGCAAACAAAACACCTGAAGCAAAGCTTATTTTAGAGAACTTAACTCTTGCTGAATTGAATTTAACTTTGGATTTTGTAAAAAATTCATCGCAACTTTCAAAACAGAAAAAGACCTTAGGGGTTAAAACTTATATTCCTAAATTAAAATCAAAGTTGATTTTTAACCTGTCTGATTTATCGGATTTAAGCAAACTTATAGTATTCAAATGCAATAATTGGAGTATTTTGAATCATTCTTGCTTAGGTTCTTGGTCAACTTATGATAACTTTACTCTTGTTTCTAACAAGAAAGAAATTTATGTTAATGTTATTTCTTTCTCAGCATATTTCGTTGGCCCAGAAACCATTTGTGGCGATTCTGTTTGTGAAGGGGATGAAGATTGCAACTCTTGTTCGGCAGATTGTGGTGCTTGTCCTCCGCAACCAAGCTCTTCAGGAGGTGGGGCTAGTTCAAGTGTATCATCTTCAAAAACTTTTGAACCAACCTGCGATTTTTCAAGAGAATACTCTTTTAGTGAATTGCAAAACAATACGCTTCTAGGAGCAACTAACTTGACTCATTTAGTCAATTATTCAATCTCTGATTTTTCAAAGGATTTCTCAAAGTTAATAATCTGCATCAATAACTTGACGCTGGAGAAAGCACTTGACTTGTCAAATGATTCTATAGCTACTTTATTTAGTTCAGATTCTAATTATTCTTTTTATCTTTATAATGTGACTATTTATGGGAGAACCTTCCTTGGAAAGTATGAAGAATTAAAGGATTTAATTTTGAACTTTACTTTTGTTGATTCATGCGAAAAAGGTTTGTGTAATTTTTCAATTTATAAGATAAACAACTTCTCAATAAACAAAACTTTTGTTTATTCATGCAATAAACAGGATTGTTTGTTTAGTTTTGTAATTAAACCAGAGTTATTCTTTATTTTTAAACAAAGTTTGGAGCCAAAGATTGAGATTATTAATAACTCCAACGAAACCTTGGAGAAAGGTTCTCTTGAGAATCAAACAGATCTTCTTGAATCTTCTAAAAAAATTAACAACTTCCGTTTTGTTGAATTGAATTCAAAAGAGAAAGGAATGCCAAAATATTTCTCAAATGTTAAGTACTGGTTGAAATATCTTATTTATGAAATCTCAATAAACTTGGCACACCCTGTTTTTGTTACAATTATTACAGTTTTAATTATTGCTTTATTCTTATTACTAACTTTAACTCCGATTATTAGCAAAGAGAAAGATGCTAAGCTCTATTTAAAATTAAATGAGGAGCTCTCTAAATTTGAACAGGATTTGAAAATGAGCAATTATGTGCCTTCTCAGGATGCTTTGCTTAAGATTTCTGATTTAGAGGAGATTATTAAGAAGAAGAATTTTAAGGACTTAGAGAAACGATTGGAGAAAATACTCAATAAAGTAAAGTTTGTTGAGAATGAGAATTAATTTCTTGCTTGATTTGTTTGATTCGATTTAAAAATAGACGTTACCCTAAAGTGACAAAAATAGAAAAATATATAAATATAAATAGTTTTTAATTCTTTACAATGGCACAAAACCAAAATGTTCAAGCCTATGAGGCACTAATCAGATTGGTTATGGAAATTTCTGTTGATACTGCCTATAAAGAGAAATATGCTTCTTATTTAATGAAGTACTTTGGTAAATATAATATTGTTATGTATAAAGCGGCCTCTTCTGAAGAAGAACCTATTTTGGTGAGTGGTTCAGCTTTAGAAGCATTATTGGGTTATGATTCAGCTCTTAAAAAAACAGTTAAAATTAAAGAAGGCAACTATACGAAAAATATCTGTGGTTGTTATCTGGACCCTATTGAAATAAAAAAGAAGTATTCTTCAAAAGGAGTAGATGTTATATTAGATGGAATCATTCCAATTGTTGGAACCAAAGATGAGATTAAATTTATTAAGAGGTCTAAACTAGATGACCCAACTCCGATTTTAGAAGAAATATTGAGCCAAACTCCTAGACATCCTTACCTTTGAAATCTTTAAATCTTTTTTATTTCTATTTTGAATAACTTTTTAAATCTTGATTTGTTTTAACTTTTTGATGCTTTATAAACAAGATAAGGTTAGTACAGGTATAAGGTTCTTAGATAAGATTCTTAATGGTGGTTTTGAAACAGACACTTTGACAACGATCTATGGACCCGCAGGTTCTGGAAAAACAAATATCTGCATGATTTTTGCTAATTCAGTTGCAAGGAATGGAAAGGTAATCTATATTGATACAGAAAAAGGTTTTAGTGTTGAGAGATTATCTCAGATTAATTCAAACTACGAATCTCTGATGCAAAGGATAATTTTTCTCAATCCTAAGACTTTTGAAGAGCAACAAAAAGCCATAGACCTATTAGACGAGTTAATTTCTGAAGATGTAAAGGCAATTGTTTTTGATTCTATAGCCTTGCTTTACAGATTAGAGCTTGGGAAATCAAAAAATGTTTATGAGATTAATCGCGGTTTGGGGATACAATTACAGAAGCTATCCAATTTAGCAAACGAAAAGCATATCCCTATAATCTTGACAACGCAAGTTTACTCAGATTTTAATAAAGAACACGAGTTCAAGCTTATTGGGGGAGACATATTGTCATATATCTCAAAAACGATGATTGAGGTTGGTTTTCCGAAGGTTAGGGTTCCGAATGTAAGATACCTTAAGCTAGTAAAACACAGAAGCTTACCTGAAACTCAAGAATATTTTATAATTACTGAGAAAGGCATATTCCCTTACTCTAGGAGGTCTAAAAAATGAGATGCCCTTTTTGCGGTAGTGATAATACTTCAGTAATTGATAGCAGAGAGATTGAAAACGGTTATGTTATTAGACGAAGAAGAATCTGCGAGCAATGCAAAAGAAGGTTTACAACATATGAGAAGTTTGAAATTTTTGTGATTAAAAGAGATGGAAGAGAAGAACTTTTTGATAAACGAAAAATCATAATAGGATTAAAGAACGCTTTTAAGAAAAGTACTTTTCCCTCAGATAAGATAAATCAGATTGCAGACAGGATTGAAAACGACTTAAAAACAGAAGGCCTAACCCGAGTTTCAAGTTCTGAGATTGGCAAGAGAATATTAAACTATTTAAAAGAGATTGATGAGGTTGCATATGTAAGGTTTGCTTCGGTTTATTTTGATTTTAGGAATATTGAAGAGTTTAAGAAAGTCTTCCACGAATTTACTAAGAAAACGCGAAAGAAAGAAAAGAAGGTGTAAGAGGTAAGAAAATGAGAATAACAATATCTGGTGTGCCTGGCGCAGGAAAAACTTCTGTTGCTAAATTGCTTGCCAATAAGTTAAACTATGAGTATTTTAGTATGGGAACCATTTTACGTGAACTTGCTAAACAGAAAGGGATGAGCATTGTTGATCTATCACTTTTGGCAGAGAAGGATAAAAAAATTGATGAGGAGTTGGATAATATGCAAAAGAAGTTTTCTTTAAAAGATAATTTTGTCATGGACTCTCGTCTAGGATTTTATTTTATCCCAAACTCTTTCAAGATATTTTTAACTTGCCCTGTTAAAGTTGCTGCAGAAAGGATCTTAAAAGATTCGCGAGAAAACGAGAAGTACAAAGATTTGGATGATGCGGTCCAAAAGATAAAACTAAGGCGAGCATCTGAGAAAAGGAGATATAAAAATTTATATGGTATTGATTATACTGACCCAAAGTATTTTGATTTGCTTATAGATACTTCAGATAAAAGTGTAAAGGATATCGTTAATATAATCCTATATTTCCTTAAAGAAAAATTTAACATCGAATAAAATGGCAGAATATATCTCAGATGACGGGCAGAGAATTGTTCCAAAAAAGAGTTTTGAGGAGCATTTTAGATTGGTTTTCAAAGATGATTTTGATGCTTTTATGAGATATTCTGTAAGCTTTCTTAGGAGGTCAATAAGAGTAAATACTTTAAAAATTTCAGTAGAGGAACTGAAGAAAAGGTTAGAATCCAAAGGCTTCCAATTAACTCAGATTCCTTGGTGTAAGGAAGGGTTCTGGATTGAGCATGATACTGGCAGAAGAGATTTAGGAAATCTTATTGAGCATCAGTTAGGTTATTTTTATGTACAAGAAGCGGCAAGCATGATCCCTCCTATTGTTTTAGACCCAAAGCCTAATGAGATTGTTTTGGATTTAGCTGCGTCCCCAGGTTCAAAGACAACTCAAATGGCTGCAATGATGAAAAATGAAGGGTTGATTATTGCTAATGACTACCAAGGTCAAAGATTGGTTATGCTGGGTTTAAACCTTCAGCGATGCGGAGTTACAAATACAATTGTTACTTTAATGGACGGTAGAGCTTTTAGAGGAGTCCTTTTTGACAAAATCCTTTTAGATGCTCCTTGTTCTGCAACTGGCGCTTTGAGAAAGAGCCTTAGAACTTTTAAAACTTGGAACCCTAATTCTGTTAATCGTTTATCAAAAACTCAAAAAGGATTGATTGAGACAGCGTTCAACTTGTTAAAACCTAATGGCATTCTAGTTTACTCAACCTGTTCAGTTGACCCCGAAGAAAATGAGGCGGTTGTTTCATACCTGCTTGAAAATTATAAGAATGCGGATTTATTAGATATTGATTTAAACATAAAGCGTTCACAACCTTTCAAGGAGTTTAATGGCAAGGTTTTTGATAAAAGGATATCTAAGGTTTTAAGGATACACCCTCAAGATAATGATACGGAAGGATTCTTTGTGGCAAAAATCATAAAAAAAGCATAGCCCTTTCTATTCATAAATTTTGAAAGAGTTATGTATTCTTTTAGAGAAAATTTTAAAAATACCAACGAATGCACCCATATTAGCGAGGTGGGGCAGCCAGGAGTGCCCATCGGGCTCATAACCCGAAGGTCAGAGGTTCAAATCCTCTCCTCGCTATTGCATCTCTTTCTTATATCAAATTAAATAAATAGTTATTCAAGGAATAGAAGTACAATTTCCCAAATCCAAAGCAAAACCATGAGTATCTCCATAATCAACATCATGGATTCCATTCTATCCATTCTCTCTTCTTTGATGTCTTGACCTAAAAACTCAGATAAATTATGCAGATATTCTAACTTCATTTCAATCGATTCTTTCCATATTTCCAACTGTAGCTGTTTAACCAATCCTTGATATATGTAATTGATTTCTAGGTCTCCAAGGAACTTAAGCCCGTTTTTAACTTTGTCAATATTTCTTAACAAATCGACAGAGATTTTAAAAATTAAGGAATTTAACTTATTGACTTTCTTAACAAACTTCCTGCCGAAACCAACCCACTTATCAGTTTTAATCTCCTCTAAAAGTGATTCGATTTTATCAATGCTTTCATCTAGAACAAAATCGTAGTATCTCAATTCTAGAAGATAAACATTCGCAAATTCTGCAATGTTTATACAATCAAAGAAATCTTCATCACCGATAAAAATTGCTAAATCAAAGTTAATTAATGCTTTTGAGTCATAGTAATAGTATTCTTTATTGTTTAAGCTTCTTCCTTTCGTACTCTCATAGAAAATACTTGATAATTCCTTATTATTGAAATCACTCTTTTCATTATGAATTTCAACGATAATATATTCTTCCCAGTCTTTAAAGTTTGTAATATCGTAGATGTTTTCTTTTATTCCTATGCTAATTACATCGACTACTTCTGATACAACCCTTCTTGCTTCAGATAATAGATATTCTTCCTCAGTGACTCGGTATTTTATATCTTTTATAATCTGAGAATCAAGATTGTTGTATGAGATTTCAAATAGTAATGAAATTACGCCAAAATCATAGATTTTCATAAAAATCTCTGCTTTCTTATTTAGATCTTTGAGAAAAATCTCACCAAAACGAAATTCTAATGGTTTTCTAGAATAACTAATATCAGATCTTTTTGTGTTGTGTATTAAAGTGTATTTTTCTTCAAGCAGGTTCTTAATCTTCTTAAAGATAATCTCATCCGCAATATCAAACGAATAGACTACAAAAACCTTATCCAAAATATTCACCTATGCTTTGGATGTCTTTTGTTTTAATAAATCTTATCACATTCTTAAGAATAAGAACGCCAGGGCTGGGATTTGAACCCAGGCTCCCAAACGGGACCAGCTCTCCAGGCTGGCGCACTACCAGGCTATGCGACCCTGGCTTATTGCTGAAGTAAAAGGTTTCATTTATAAGGTTTTCTCTAATATGAATAAAATAATATTAAATAAAATAAATCACGATATTCTAGAAATAATTGAAGAAGCTTACTTTAGATTTAGGCATTTAATATGACAGTTAAAGTTGATTTTAAAAACTTAAAAAAGAATAAGACTTTTTAGTATTTCAAAGAATTTAAAATTAAAGAAAAAAATTTAATCAACGAACTCTATTCCGAGGTCTTCAGCTAAATCGTTTATTAACTTCTCATCCATGTCTCTCTGAGAAATAATCTGGCTGGACTTAACTCCAGTAACAATGACCATTACTCTAAGAGCTTTATCTAAATCATCGTATATCTGCGCACCCCAGATTAGTTTTGCGTCTTCATCTAATTTATCAGAAACTGCTTGAACAACTTGTTTTGCTTCTTCTAATGTTAAATCTGGGCCACCACTTATATTAACCAAAGCGCCAGTAGCACCATTTACATCTACATCAATTAATGGATTGTTTAATGCCTTTTCAACTGCTTCTAAGGCTCTGTTTTCACTGTCGGATTCCCCAACTCCAATCAAAGAAACTCCTCCATCATTCATTACAGCTTTAATATCTGCGAAATCCAAGTTAACTAAACCTGGCCTAGTTACCATTTCTGCAATTCCTTTTACAGCATTAGTTAAGATCTCATCAGCAACTTTGAAAGCAACATGTAATGGTAAGTTAGGTACTAATTGCAAAAGCTTATCATTTGGAATTAAGATTAAAGTATCAACGCTTTTCCTTAACTTCTGCAAACCATATAATGCATTCTGATACCTTGTGTTTCCTTCCACTTCAAAAGGCAAGGTTGCAACCCCTATAGTTAAACTACCTTGTTTCTTAGAAAGTTCAGCAACAACCGGCGCAGCGCCAGTACCTGTTCCACCACCCAAACCGCAGGTTATGAAAACCATATCTGCATTCTTTAATGCTTCCCTGATATCATTCTCATTTTCCTTAGCAGCCTCTTCACCAATCTTTGGATTAGAACCAGCGCCATGACCTTTTGTTAAATCTTTACCTATTAAAATCTTAACATCAGCATTTGTATATAATAAATCTTGAGCATCAGTGTTTATGGCTATCGTTTCAATACCGACAATCCCAACTTCGTTAATCCTGTTCAAGGTATTATTACCAGCACCACCTACGCCTACAACCTTAATCGTTGCCTTGTGCTGATTCAATAATTTTTCCAGCTCGCGATCAAGCGGATTTTCTTTTTTATTGAACTTTTGCCCAGAAACATTTTCCACCTTTTCATTACCTGCCCTTTCTATTGCCGCATTTACAAAAGAATCCATTCTTTCCCCCTCAAAACCTTATAGAATTTCCTTAATAAATACTAGTTTAAAAACTTTTTTGTTTTGTTTCCATTCCTTTTAGGTTTATTGGCAAAGGACACATAAAGTTTTTTAAATGATAATTATTTAGTTTGAATGAGGTGATATTATGAATGAAACATTAAAAAATTTGGTTAAGGCGTTTATTGGCGAAAGTCAGGCAAGAAATAGGTATACTTTTTATGCAAAGATTGCCAAAAAGGAAGGGTTTGAAAAGATATCTCAAGTCTTCCTTGTAACTGCTGAAAATGAGAAAGAACATGCCAAGTCTTTGTTTGATTTAATACAAGCATTAAAGAAAAAACTTAATGTAACTCTAGATGAAATAGAAGTTGAAACTTCTGCGGTTATTAAACTAGGAAACACAGTTGAAAACTTAAAATCAGCAATTCATGGAGAACATTATGAAACTTCAGAGATGTACCCGCATTTTGCTGATGTTGCTGAAAAAGAAGGTTTTATTGATATTGCAAACAGGTTGAGAGCAATTGCTGTTGCAGAAAAACACCACGAAGAAAGATTTACACACATTCTCATTGAACTGGAAAATAATACATTCTTCAAGAAAGATAAAAAAGTTTACTGGGTTTGTATGGAATGTGGTTATGTTTATGAAGGAGAAGAACCACCTGAAGAATGTCCTTCATGCAAACATCCAAAGAGTTATTTTGAATTAAAATGCGAAGACTATTAAGATTAATTTAGTTTTGAATCTTTTTATTTTTTTAATTTTAGTTTAGTTCTCGAATATTTTTCTTAACATATCTCTTTTTCAGTTTTATTTTTGTTGTTCTTCAAACTTCATTTTTTAATGACATTATTCGAAACATTTATATTTGATAAATTCAAAGAAAAGACTAAATAACCTAAAACGAGGTGTAATAATAAATGCCAGCTAAGAAAACAACTAAGAAGGCAACAGCAAAGAAATCTACTGCTAAGAAAACAACTAAAAAAACAGCAGCAAAAAAGACAACAAAGAAAACTACAGCCAAGAAAGCTGCAAAGAAACCAGTAAAAAAAGCAACTAAAAAGACTACCCAGAAAGCAACTGCAAAGAAAACAACTAAAAAGAAGACTGCTGCAAAGAAAAAGAAATAAGATTGCAAACTATTACTTGTTTGTTATTTTTATTTTTACTTTTTTTCTATTTTTTATTTGAGTTCTAAGTAAGAAATTATGATTTAGAAAATTGGTTTGATGGACTGGCCGGGATTCGAACCCGGAGCCTCTCCCGAGCCAGGGGAGCACTCTACCAGATTGAGCTACCAGCCCATATCTTTTGAGAATAACCTAAGTTATTTAAAAATATTTTGATATTTTTAATCTGTTTTATAAAAAAGAAAAGAATAAATTCTTGAAGCTTGTGCAATCTGTTTTAAAATATGCCTTTGTTGCGGATACTTCTATAGAAATTTAATGCTTCTTGATGAGTAATATCTATTGGTCCATCAAAAGTGTTGAGTTCTTTCTCTAATGACTCTATATAACTTCTAAATGCATTAACATACTTATCATAAAATTTACCTTTTTGGGCATCTAATTCTATAATATCTGGAGCTTTTTTAATTTTCTCTGGACCTTCTTTGATATGGTCTATCGGTCTAGGATAAGGTCTCTTCCCAAGCAAAGCCTCAAAAACATCAACGATAGCTACAATTCTTGCTCCTCGTGGTATTGTTTTGTTAACTAAACCTTCGGGATAACCACTACCATCTTCCCGTTCATGATGATATCTGATAATTTTTAGAGAATCAGAAGGAATCCTTGAATTTTTTAACATTTCAAAACCATAAAGCGGATGCTTTTTAATAATCTCGAACTCTTCAGAAGTTAACTTATCGGGTTTTGATAAAATTTCCTTGGGCAATTTTATTTTTCCAGCATCATGAATTAAAGCACCATATCTTATAGAAAAGTATTCTAAGGCAGAAAATTCTTCTTTAAAGTTTAACGCTAAATGTCTTACGAAATCTGAAGCTAAAGTATAAACATTTAATGAATGTATTAAGGTGTTTGAACCTTTTTCAATTTTCGCAAGTTCTTTCTCAAAAGAGAGAATGTTTTCAGAAACAGATTTTAATTGTTGATTTAAACCTGACTCAGGCTCAAACAGACTTTTATCCCAATATCTTGCAAAATGTTTAAGAAATTCTTCAAGTTCTGAAACAAAATTTTCGTTGATTGGTTCATCAGGTTTTGGCTTTTTGTAAAAACCATCAATATTAATTATACCATAAATCTTGATATCGTGATTTGGTTCAGAAGATGTGGGCTCATCAAGAAAGATAGGCAAGGTTAATCTTCTTAAAAAATCTTCAAAAGTTGGATATCTAATTTTAAATACTCTATCTTGCTTGCTTTGATTATAATATGCTTCTTTATTTCTATCAATAAAATTATCGTTTATGTAGCCTTGTTCTTTTAACTTTGATAAATATTCTTTGTTATAATAAATTTGAAAAGGTTTTCCTTCTAGAAGGAACTTAAATACTGTAGGAATATTATATGCTCTATCAATCAGATTCCTAATGGGCCTGTTTCTAAAACGAATAGAATTATCATATCTACTTTCGCCGATTTCAGAATAAACTATAATTCTCTCAAGATTTTTATTTTCCCAAGTTTCTTCATCATTTGGCTTGAAATAGCTAAAGAAATTCCGGTCATCACTTACAAATTCTAAAGATAAAGAATATAATCCAAAACTGTCTGCAAAAGATTTTATGAATTCAGAAATGGATTCTAATAGACTTTCTAAACTAGAATTATCGAGTTTTTTTAAGATAGTTTCATTGTACTCTTTTTTTCTGTCATATATGTTTTTGTTACTTCTTTCTTTCTTTTTACTATTCTCAAGATCCATTGCTGAATCTAATTATAAAAAAACTTTAAAAACTTTTTGATTCATTTTTATTAAGAAACTAAGGATAAAAATGAACGTATCACCTTTGTGGATTAAAAGATTCAAAGATGAATACTTGCTATATAACGAACTTACTGAAAAGACTTATCTTGTTTCTAGGGATGTAATCTTTGTTTTGAAGGAAATCCTAAGATTAGGTTCTTTAGAAAAGGCTCAAAGACATTTGATTAAATTTTTTGATGAAAGTTCTCTAAAGAGTATAATAAATTTCCTTAAGAAGAATAAATTTTTGTCAAACCGTAAAAATAACTTAAAAGAACATAAACTCTTATTCAAAGTAAAACCATCTTTTGTTTATTTGTTTTATGTTCTTTCAATAATTATTCTAATTTTTTCATTAAAAAACATCTTCTCTTTAAATTTAACGAGTGATGATTTGTTTATTACAGATTCTATTTGGTTCATTTTGGTTTTTTATGCGGCTTGGCTTTTTCTAACTTTGTTTCATGAGTTCTCTCATTTATTCGTTGCGAACGCTTTTGGATGTTATGGTAGGATTTATTTTAAGACTATTTTTGTTTTCCCTGCTTTGGTAACTTATATTCCTAAAGTAGTTTTCTTAGAAAGGCCAAAACGATTATTGGTTCATTTTGCAGGCATGTTCATGGATTATCTTATGATTTCTATTTTTGCAGTCTTAATCACACTTTTTCCTCAATACTCAGCAGTACTTAGATTTTTTATAATGATCAAGTTTATATCTTTAGTTTCTCAACTTAACCTACATTTAAGAACGGATTTATATTTTGTTATTGAAGATGTTTTAAACACGATAAATTTGAAAAAAGACACTTTAAGTTTTCTTAAAAAAATTTTTCACAGGAAAAGAAAAATAACACTAATAAACAAACAATGGCAAATCTTGTTGTTTCTCGTTATTCTAATCTTTGGTTACAGCTTAAACATTTGGTTCTTTATAAAATTCTTTCTTCCAGGTATACAACAAATCTCGCACATTAAAGAGAGGCAGCTTTTGAAGATATCTTTTATCATTATTTACTTGGCTCATATTCTTATACATTTTATCAAGAAGACCATACGGCATAAACACTATGGTGTTAGTACAGTGAAGAAAAGTTTATAAACCCCTTTTTTCAAAAAAAGTGTATAACTGCTTTGAAACGGAGGTAAAAATATGGCCTGTAAGAAAAAGAAAGAGAGTAAAGAAAAAAAGAAGAAAAAGTTTGAAGAAGTTGAATCACAAGAAGACCCAAGTCTGGGAGACGAAGTATTCTAAAGCAGATATTTATTTTAATTATTTTTTTTCTCGTTTTGATATCTCTTTTT
>JASKKU010000015.1 GCA_030154045.1 Candidatus Woesearchaeota archaeon | reverse complement strand
AATAAAATAAGAGGTTATAAAGACAGAAAAAATCAACATCAAAAACTTTAAGCGCTTAAAATCTTTGCTCATAGTCAAAATAAAAGTTGCGTGATTTTTAAAATTTATTTATTTTTGTGTTTTTTCACAGAAAAATAAAACCTCTTTGCATTTATTCTAACAATCGGATGAACCCCTCTCATAGATTCCCATTCAGAAAGCTTCAACACAGGAGATTTAGCGAGTTCTATCAGCTTTTTATTAGAAATAATGTAAAAAGGTGGCCTATTAACCCTTCTAGCCAGAGAATCCCTAAGAGAAAACAAATCCTTAAACAAGAGCATTTCTTTTTCAGTTAAATGTTTGGCTCCTTTAACATCAAGGTAAGTTTGTAATTTTAAATTATATTCTTTTTCTTCTAATTGTTTAAACTTTTTCTCAGCTGTAGCCCAGAGCTTTTTATCAATAAGTTGTTTTTTTAAAATGTTCCTCAATTCAATCAAATAAATGACATCACCTGCAGCATATTCTATTTGTTCTTTAGTTAACGGCCTCTTTGACCAGTCAGCTTTCTGGAACTTTTTCTTCTTCACAACATTAAAGTACTTATCTAATAAACTCTTTAGCCCAACCTTTTTTTCATTTAATAGCTCAGCAGCAATTTTTGTATCAAAGACATTTTTTGGTAGGACTTTATATTGGTAATTCAGAATCCTGAAATCAAAACTGACATCGTGAAAGACTTTTTCTATCTCAGGATTAACTAAAAGTTCAAAAACAGGTGTCAAATCATCTGGTTTTAGTTTCAATGCATCAACAATATAAGCAGTATCGTTTCCAAAGATTTGTATTAAAGAAACATAATAGCCATAATGATGATAATTGTTCTCAGCCTCAATATCAATCGCTAAAATGCTCTCTTTTTTTAAATTCTCATACAATTCTTTAACCTTCTTTTCTGAATCCACATAAACAATATTATGTTCCATTTTAGATTCCATTTTTGAAGAAAAATGAAGTTTAAAAGTATTTTCTTTAAAATAAGAACAAATCCATAAAAAATAAATATGCTAAACCTTTCCGGCTAGGTATGAACAAAGAAAAGTTTATTCTACAAACAAATAACCCGAATAAAATAAAGCATATTTTAGCAGTACTCTCCGGAAAAGGCGGCGTTGGCAAAACAACAATAGCTGTTAATCTCGCATTAGCATTGGCTAAAAAAGGATTCTCTGTTGGAATTCTCGACATTGATATTAGCGGTCCTAATGTACCTTTGCTTTTAGGCATAAAAGATGCCCAACTTAAGGTTGATGAGAAAGATTTGATCATACCTTTTGAGTATAAGGATGAAAATGAGAACATCATTTTAAAAGTAATTTCAACAGATTTTTTGCTACAGAATAAATCAAATGCTGTAATCTGGAGGGGTCCTTTAAAACACAAGCTAATCTCTGACTTTATTAACAAAGTGAATTGGGGAAGCTTAGATTATCTTGTTGTGGATTTTCCACCAGGAACAGGAGATGAGACAATATCTTTTTCTCAATTAATTAGTCAAAGCATTAAAACAGATGTTTCTGCCATTATTGTATCAATGCCTCAAAAACTATCGTTAGCAGATGCTGAGAAAGCTATAGATTTCTGCAACAAGACAAATATGAGAATTGCAGGTATTATAGAAAATATGTCAGGAATCTTTGGCAAAGGAACAGTTGAGGAGTTAGCTAAAGAATACAATATTAAGTTTCTTGGTTCCATAGAATTGAATGAAGAAATTATCAAGGAAAACGAGGAATCTAAGATTAAGGTAAAGCCTCAGTTTCTCGAAATTGCAGAAAAAATAAATTAAGACAATATTTAACAACTTTTATAAATTCATTATTTTAATCTTTTAAAACATGATACTCACAATATCAGAAGTAATGAATTTGTTAATTATGAGTGTAGTCATAGGTTGGATTTTCTCAGATTTCTTTAAACGATTTGATATTTTTCCAGCATACGCTTCACATCAATCAATATTAGAGCCCATTCTAAAAGGCATGCTTGTGGTAGCTCCTGGAGTTGTGCTTCACGAATTAATGCATAAATTTACTGCCATGGCTTTTGGAGCTGCAGCAACTTTTCATATCTCAAGTTTTGGATTATTCTTAGGAGTAATACTTAAACTTGTTGGCTCGCCGTTTGTAATCTTTGCTCCGGGGTATGTTGGAATAATCGGGAAATTATTGCCTTGGCGAAATGCCATAGTTGCATTTGCTGGACCTTTTGCAAACTTATTAGTATGGTTTATCTCCAAAGAGATGATGGACAGAGATAAACCTGAAAGAAGAATTTATTGGGCTTTTTCAGCAAGGATCAATTTGTTCTTATTTTTCTTTAACTTATTACCAATTCCCCCATTTGACGGCTATCAAGTTTTAGCAGGAATTGTCCAAACAATTGCATCGTTGTTCTAAGCCAGCTTAATTAAAAGCAATTGGAATAAAAAAGAAAATAAAAAAACAAAAAATCAGCCCATAACCTTTTCATAGTATTCCACAGGTTTGATGTCCGTAATAACTACTTTGTGTATTACAAACCTGCCATCTTTGCTCTTTCCAATTCTGCTTTCAATTATGGGCATCTTGTTTATCTGCTTTATCTTCCACTCAGGAATTTCCTCAACAGTGTTTTCCTCAGCCATTTTATCACAACAATATGAAAATAACTTTAAGAATGCTCTCGATAGTTTTTTGAAAATAATTCAAATTAAAAACTTAAAAAACGAAATAGAAGTAAAATAAATTAACCATTTATAACCTTAACAGCATCTTCAAGAACATCTAACCATTGCGAGTATTTAATCTCATCAAATCTTATTAAACCCTCTAATTTCTCTTTTGCTTTATCATAAGGCAACCATTGATATTCAAGATGTTCCTCACTCAGAATCGGTTCTTGAGAAGTTTTTATAAGATAAAAAATAACTATGCGCATATAACCTTTTTTGAAATAAAAAGTTTGTTTCCTAAAACCCTCAATAATATTAAAGTTATCTAAGTTGCATTCCTCAAAGATCTCTCTTGAAAGTGTTTCATTTTCAGATTCTTTGTCTCTCATTCGCCCTTTTGGAAATTCCCAAATCTCAGGCTTGTCTCTTCTTCTAAGGAGGAGGAACCCTTTGTCTGGATTATAAACCAAAGCGCCAACAGATAAACTGATTTTAGTCATTAAAAAAGTTACACATAAATTCTTTTTATATACTTTGTTTTTTTAAGTATTCACTTTTAAGTTTATGAAAGATTTAAAAATAAAGAAAATTAAGATTTAAAAGAATAATGTTCTGGTTTAAAAACAAAAAGGGTTTTGTATTTACTTCAATTGTAATTGTTGTTTTTCTTTTCCTAGTCCTGCTAAATCCTTCCTCAAACCTTGATACAAGGTATAAAGAAATCCATAAATGGCAGTCCTTAGTCAGGAAATCCAACCAATTATTGATTGAGATTGAAAGCTATCAGATTCCTTTAGTTGTTAGAAGCATAGGATATCATGCAATAAGTGAAATGGCTAATGACGATGAATATTCTTTTGGTTCAACGCCTTACTCCAGCATTGATGAGATTGAAAGCGATTTTAAAGAATACATTAAGGGAACAAAAGGAGACTTAGAAATTAACCTGGATTCTTTTTTATTAAAACTTGCTGAAAATTTCAAGATGATGAATTATGATTTTTCATATGACCTCTCAAATATTAAAGTCAACTTGAGCCAAGACGAGCCTTTTGCTTTAAGAGTAAATCTGAGTTTTCCTTATAACCTAAGCGCATCCAAGAACGGGCAAGTGTTTAAAGTTATGAGAAATGCTACGGTTTCAACAACTATTCCTTTGGTTGGCGTATATGACCCCCTTACAACTGCAGCAACCCGTGGAAGTTATAAGATAAGAATAAACATTGGACCTTCAGAGGCTATTTTCGATTATGAGAAAGCGTTTGGTGTTGATTTAAGCAGTGAAGATAGAACACTAATAGAATGCCAGGAACAATATGATTCAAACATTGCAAACAAAACCTGTTTGGATGCTTTAATTGAAAACCATTGGTTCATTTATTCGCCAGATGCGCCTTCTTTCTTAAATAGGATGCTCCTAAACACAAGTCCAAGCAATAATGGCATAACTACAATTTGGAATAAATCAATTGTTCAAGATGCAAGCACTAATATTAGAGGTAATAATATAGGAGTTATAAACTGGAGCTACGCAGATTATTGTCAATACCAAGAAAACCCTACAGAAAACTGCTTTTTTTCAAACGAAACATGCAAAATGTTGGCTAACGAGAGCTTTGGAACCGATTATGTTCTGATAGACCTTCAGAATTATGCATTTATAATGAATTTAACGGCTTATGCTGAAAAACCTGACAGTGAGACTATCGAATACGATAACGAGTGCAACAATGAGATGCTTATTCCTTAACTTGAATACCTTCTTTTTCTAATGCCTCTTTTACTGTAATAATGGGCAATTGCCTTATTTCAATGCCTGCTTGCTGAAGATGAGCTCTAGTCCTTTCGCCAATACCTGCACAGATCACTAAATCAACATTATCATTAATCATAAGCTGAGGAATTGTGCCATGTTCGTGGTTGGTTGCTAATAGGTTTCTCCTTGCTTCAATATTCTTAACTTTATTATTTTCTACATCCACAAAAAGAAAGTAAGGGGCTCTACCAAAATGTGGCGATATTTTAGAATCTAAATTGTCTCCTAGAGCTGCAATTGCGATTTTCATAAAAAGTTAAGATTGTTTTGAATATATATTTTTTACGGTTAGAAAATTTTAAATAAAGCCCTAACATATCGACAATTTTATAAAGAGACTCCGCTATTATAGTCTAAAGGTGAGTTCATGAGAATTGTAGTGTTGACTACATTCAAAGAAGGTTACGGCAGCGGTACCGGACGAGTTGCCTATGATATGGCTTATGCTCTCTCTAAAGAGCACGAGGTTGCTTTCATAAGGCCTGCTGATAAAACAGGAATTTTAGAGAAAAAAGGAAAACTAACAGTTTTTGGAGTTAAAAGCAAAGGGCGAAATCATATAACTTTAGCGTTTTGGACGCCCAAAAACAAAAAGGCCGTTCTTGAGTTCATAGACAATTTTAAACCTGATGTGATTCATTCAAACGAGCCAATAAACCTTGATACTATTCTTATGAAGTACGCACATGAAAAAGGTATTCCTTTCTTTTATACAGGTCATATTCTTCCTTCTAAAGGTGTTGCTTTTTTCTTCCCGGCAAAAACTAAAATATTCGAGAGAATCATTTACTATCTCATATTTAAACCCTATATTAAAGAATATCTAAAGTTCTGTGATGGTGTTGTAGCTCTAAACGAGTTCTCAAAGAACGACCATAAGAAGTTCACTAGCGAAGAGAAACTCTTTATAATTCCGAACGGGAAGGACTTAGACAAGTATAAAAAAGCAAAAATCCCTTCAATAAAAGAAGATAAGATTAAGTTATTGTATGTTGGTCATATCATTCCAAGGAAAAATCAAGAGTACTTGATTGAAGCAATGAAATATCTTCCTGAAAACTTTGAACTGATTCTTGTAGGAAACACATTAAACAGCATTTACTTTAATAAAGTTAAAAAGAGAATTAAAGAGTTGAACTTAGAGAAGAGAGTTGTCTTTGCAGGAGAAGTGCCTCATGAAGAAATCGTGAAGTACTTTGAACAAGCGCACATTTTTGTTTCCGCTGCTTTGCTTGAGGTTCAGAGCTTGGTGATTTTAGAATCCTTGGCAACAGGAACGCCTGTCGTAGGATTATCAAACGAAACAGTGGATGAACTTATAATTGACAATTACAATGGATACAGGTTAGAAAAAGATGCTGACCCCAAGGAATTTGCAAAACGCGTTTTAAGTATTGCGAATTTAAATGAAGATAGTTATAAGCTTCTCTGTGATAATTGCAGGGAAACCGCTAAGAGATTTGACTGGAGAGAAGTTTTAAAGAAGACAACCGAGATGTATAAGACAGTCAAAGAACAAAAAACACAACCGGAAAAAGTGCCCTTTGGCTTAAACGTGCTTTATGGCTTAAATGTAGCCTTGGTTGTGTCTTTCGGATTTTTTTATAGCATCTTTGAAAAGATAATCACATTTATATTAAGACTAAAGATGCTCATATAATATAAGGTGTTAAAAATGGAATGCAAGCGAGAGATTAATCTAAAAAGTTGCACTTGTACCTACCCTTGCTCTATAAAAGGTTTATGTTGCGAATGCGTAAGATATCACAGGGAAAGAGGAGAAATTCCTGGATGTTTCTTTCCAAAGGATGCAGAGAAAAGTTATGACAGAAGCATTAAGAACTTTGTTAGAATTTATTCAGAAATCCTTGACTGAAAAGTTCTTCCTTGTTTTTTAGGCCATTCTTTTTCGCCAGTTTCGTGAAGAATTTATCCATCCCGGAACCATACTGGGCTGCTTTCTTTTTTCTAAAAGCAAACTCATCTTCAAGACCTAAATGTTGCAAAGCCTTGGCAATTATATATTTCCTGAATCCATCCTTAATCTTGAGTTCTGCAGGCATGGACATTGCTAATCTTATTACATTTTCATCCAAAAAAGGAATTAGAACTTCTCTATTAAGTAATCGTGATAAGGTTTTTACTCTTAAGACATCCCTTTTCCAAAAGATGTTTTCCAGGCCATTCCAGCACTCCTTATTGATATCTTTAGCCATAAGATGCCTTGAATAACCTGCAAAAATCTCTTCAGAACCTGTTCCTGTAACAATCAAAGGCAAACTTTCCTTAAAAGCCAGGTATTCAAAACAAGCTAGTTCCTTAACAACAAATTCGTGATTTGAAAACAAAGGCGAGATTATTTTCATTGCTTGGTACACTTCTTTTTCAGAGAGTATTTTCTCCCGGTATTCCAAATTAAGCTTTTTAGCTAGTTTTCTTGACAAAACAATATCTTCAGAATTCTCAAAACCTATGCTTAAGACTTCAAAGTTAAGGTTAAGTCTTTTAGATAGCACAGCCAACAAGGTAGAATCAGCACCTGCTGAGAAAAGCAAAGTGAATCTCTTGTTAAGTTTTAAGTTAATTTTGGATAAAGCCTGTTCAATAGTTTCAATTAAGGATTGTGTAAAAAAATCCTCATCTTTATTGATGATTGAAACGCTATTTTTAATTCTAAATAGAAAATCTTTCCACTGCTGTTCGTTAGAAAAATCGTTGAAATTCATGTTCGCAAAAACAAAAAACTTAGATAATTAAACCGTAGCCAATCAATCTGAATCTGTTGCCGACCCTTCTTGAAATCGTAACTCTAGAATTTGGTAGAGCACAAACAGGTCTTTTCAGCAAGCACTTAACTTTACCCTTATGAACATCAGTAACTATGCCAATTGTTGCACTAGAGTTCACATTCAACATTAGAATTTCGTTCTTTCTAATAGGTTCTACCTCTAGTTCTTCTTTAGAACCTACAACTCTCTGCAATAGATGAACCTCTAAAGTGAGTTCATTATAAACAGGGGGCAACTTCCCTTTCAAGCCAACAACATTTCCTGCCAAGGAATCTGATTTAACTATAGCTGGGTCTAACAAGGTCATAAAAGCGTAAGTTCCACCAGGAGTTGCTTTTTCTACTTCATCAGTGTCTGTTTTTATGCTAACAATTGTTGAATATATCGGTTTTGCCTCAAGCCTGCCTTTCTTATCAACCAACAAACCAGGCCTAATTTCAATTTGGTCTCCAGGTTTAAATTCGCCCTGCTTTACAGCTCCTCCTAGAATGCCTCCTTTAAGTTTTGTAGGGTCTGTTCCTGGAGGATTTATATCAAAAGACCTTGCAACAAAAAACAAGGGATCAGCCTTAACATCACGTTTTGGTGTAGGGATATATTCTTGAATAGCTTGGAGAACTAAATCTATGTTAATGTTTTGTTGAGCGGATGCTGGGATTATTGGAGCATTCTCATAACTTGTTCCTTTTAAGAATTCTTTTATCTCGTTGTAACTCTCCAAGGCTCTCTCTTTGCTTACTGTATCAATCTTGTTCTGGATAACTACGATGTTTTTTATGCCAATGATTTCTAAAGCCATTAAATGCTCTTTTGTCTGTGGTTGAGGGCAGGTTTCATTTGCTGCAATCAATAAAAGGGCTCCATCCATAATAGCCGCGCCTGAGAGCATTGTTGCCATCAAGGATTCGTGGCCAGGAGCATCAACCAAAGAAATTGTTCTGACTAATTTAGTTTTAGAACCGCAATGTGGACAAACTGGTTTTGTGCTGTACTTTTCAGGGCCCTTGCAATTAGGGCATTCATAGATATGAATGTTTGCATAACCCAACCTAATAGTAATACCTCTTTTAATCTCTTCAGAATGAGTATCAACCCACTTTCCAGACAAAGCTTTAACTAAAGTGGTTTTACCATGGTCTACATGTCCTACTAATCCTATATTTATTTCAGGGTCAATCTTAGTTTTCTTCTTGGGCATTTTCTTCAGCTGGTTCCTCCAAAGGTTTCTTTCCGTACTTTATAATCTTACAGTTAACCTGCGCTGTCTTCTCATAGATTGTGTTTCCTGCAAAAGTTTTTCTTGCCCTAACGCCTTTCCTTGTCTTCCAGAAACCTTTACCCTTAGGAACGACAATCGCTTTTCTCTGTGTGCCCTCAATGCTGGCTTTCATCATAAAACCAGCGTTATCTGTTCCACCAGTAATCTCTAGTTCATAACCCTCTAAATCAAATAGCTTTCCATCTATTTTGTCGCCTATTTTCTTTCCGATTAATGCTTCAGCAACATCATCTTTAGCTTCATAAGAGTAGCTTTTACCCGTTTTTGGATCAGAGATAACGATTTTGAATTCTACCATTTTCTATCACGAAAATCAAAGAATTGTAAAGGATTTATAAAGTTTTTTGTAGATTATTGTTAAAAGAAATCACCATTAAAAAGAAAAAGCAATTAGAAAAACAAAAACAAAGAAATTACAAACTTACAAACTCATCATCTTGTGGTTCTGGGTTCTGGACAGGCTTCTTTCGTCTCTCAACTCTTGCGAAAGGAGGTGTCGCAACAAGATAATCTTCACCAAAACCAGCGATATCGCCGTCTATTGCATCAACTGTCTTCTTAATCTTAACAACTGCCCTCTTGACTTCCATTTGGTCCTTTTCTTTCAAAGGTCTGATGTTGATTAATGCAATGACATTTCCTTCTCTGAGAGCATCAACAATAGGTTTAGTATCTGCGAAATCTGTTAGCTCAAATGGTTTTATAAGAATTTTACGTGTGTTTTCACCTAGGCCTAGTTTGTCTGTATCTAATTCCACATAGTTGCTTTCTCCTTCATTAAACTCATAATCATCTGCGCCTTTTCGGACCTTCTTTAAAAAGTTAAACATTTTTATTACCTCCTTAATATTAAAAATGATTGTATCTAGTTTTGAATTAAGAAATAAATTATATAAAGTTTTTGCTTTTTATTATGATTATGGAACATTACTTTACAGAAAAGCCTAAATCCAAAAAAATAATCAATGAGATTGAATTCCAAGACCAAGATTTAAGTTTTTCATTACTAAGTGCTTCTGGTTTATTCTCCAAGGACAAAGTTGATTTAGGTACAAAGGTGTTGCTAAAATATAATAACGTAACGGACAATTCCAGGGTTTTAGATTTAGGCTGCGGTTATGGGATTGTAGGCATTTACCTGGCCAAGAAATTTCAAAATATTAAAGTTGTTATGTCAGATATTAATGAGAGAGCGGTTGAGATTGCTAAATTAAATGTTAAAAAACACAACTTAAGTGACAGAATCAAAGTTGTAAAATCAGACGGGTTTAATGAAATAAACGGGACTTTCGATTATATCTTGTTGAATCCACCACAGACTGCTGGCAAAGATGTCTGTTTTAAGCTTATTGAAGGCTCATTTGACCATTTAAAAGAAGGTGGTTATCTTAATTTGGTTGCAAGGCATAAAAAAGGTGGAGCAACGCTTATGGAAAAAATGAACGAAGTTTTTAATAATGTCCAAGTTCTCGGAAAAAAATCAGGTTTTAGAGTTTATGCATCCAAGAGATAATGCCTCGTCTTAAAAATATATTTTATAAAACAACAATTTTTAAAAACGGGGTTCTTTGTTTAAAAGAATATGCTTGGTCCTGAAGATTTTGAGGACGAGGAAGAATTCATAGCTGAAGAAGACAGGTCTAACTTGTTGGAAGACGACGAGATCTCTCCAGAAGAAGAAGGATTTATGGAAGGCTTTGAAGAGTATTAATTCTTAGCAATTCAAAAAATTTTTAATTTAGATAGATATTTCTATGTATCGCCAGGGTTCCCGCTCCCGGGTGATAAGTATGAACTCAGGGATTCCAGCCCTGGTTTCATCTTCAAATCAGATGGTTATCACTAAAACTAAAATAAGTTCTGTCTGCAATAATAACGTGGTCAAGAAGCGGGATTTTTATTAAAGAGCCTATTCTTTTAATTCTCGTAGTTATCCTTTTGTCCTGTAAAGATGGCTTTGGGTCTCCAGAAGGATGGTTATGTACCAAAATAAAACTATTTGCAGGGTTGTTAATTAAAATCCTAATGATGTCTCTTGGATGTATTATCGCTTGATTGAGTGTTCCTATGTAGAGTAATTCCTTCTTTATGATTTGATTCAATGAATCCAAAATCAACACAAAGACCTGCTCTTGATTTGCGTCTTTTAATAATGGATAAAACAACTCAAAAACATCCCTGCTTGATTTGATCTTTGTTTTTTTCTTCTGTTTGGAGAACAACTCGTTCTTAACTCTAATTAATAACTCATATAAAGCTTTTACTTTAACACTATTAAGATGATTCAGTTTCGGAGGAATTTTCTCAAGAAGCTCCATGATTTGTGAGGAATTATCTTCAAGAAGATTGTTGCTTTCAAAATCAAAGTCTAAAATCAAAGAAATTAAAGAGAGGTTTGAAAGTTGCTTTAACTCATTTTGCTCCAAATTAATAGGCTTTTCTAAAACCATATTAGTTTAATATGGAAAATAAACATTAAAAATATAAAACAAATAAAATTGAAAACTTTTCAAGAACAAATTTGCCCCTAAGTAGTAGTAAAGTTTATATAGTATTGAAGTGTTTCTTTTTTATTAAATATGTCAAAAAGCTTACTAAAAAGGATAAAAGAAACTAGTCTAGAGGATTTAATACAACAAATCTACTTTAAAAAAGAACTTCTTAAAAAGGATGAGTTTAGATACTACTCTAAAAAAGAGAGAACTAGAGAGAGATTAATTAATTATGAAATTACGAACCATAAAATTACACCATATAAAAAAATATTAGATAAGAAAATTAAAAACTCCCTTAAAGAATCCTTTCTTTTGGAGCACGCTGATTTTGCAAAAGCTTTGCTTTATAAAGAAATACCAAAGCATGTTAAAAGAGAGCTTGATAAAGAAATCCGAAAAGAAACTAAAGTTATGAATAAAGCATTTATGGAAATATACAATAGATACACATACTATGGAGAAGTAAAAAGAGAAGAAGCCTTATCTATTCTTAGAAAGATAGACCCTGACGCAATTCTTAGGCCAGGCCCTGTAATAATAAGAGGTGGAGAATATATCCCTCCCAAAGATTACTATTCTGTACAGAATGAGTTGCTGAGATTTGAAGAGGAAATCTTAAAACAGAACATAGAACCAGTAAAGAAAGCATTCCACATACATTATCATTTCGTAAGAATACATCCTTTCATTGATGGCAATGGAAGAAGTGCAAGGGTTTGGTCGAATGCTTATTTATATTACAAGGAGTTTTTTCCTCTAGTTATTCCTTTAGATGAAAGAGAATACTACGCTCAGTTATTAGATGATGCCTGTGTATCAAGGTCAAAAGCAGATGAGATGTGTTTATTAGGAACTACAAAAAGTCATTGTAATTTAACAAGCCTAACAAAACAAGAGGAAGATTTGTTCAAATACTTCGCAATCAAAATTATTGATGAGTATGATCACTGCTTAGCAAATAAGAGAAATACAAAAAATGGAAAAAAATCAAGATAACATCTCAAAAATTTGATTTATGTCTTTTGTTCTAATGAATTCATCTTTATCCCTTAACCTAATCACAAAAGAGCCGTCTTCTAAGGATTGGTAATCCAAAGTTAAAGTTAAATAGGTTCCAATCTTGTTATGGTAGTCATATCTTTTAACGAAAGGCCCTCTAACATCAATCATTGAAGAGTAGCCTTTATTTGTTATTTCCTTAAACAACTTATCAGCAATCTCCAAAAAAGGCTCCCTATTAAACACAGGCAGAATTGCTACTTTTATAGGAGAAAGCTCTTTGCTTAGTTTTAATCTATCATCTTCAATGGCCTCAAACATAAATGCCAAGAAAGCTCTCTCAATACCTTGAGAAGGTTCAATTACATGCGGAATATATCTCTTGTTTTTAGCTTGTTCAAAAACTTCCATCTTGGTTTTTGAAAAACTCTGATGCTGTTTTAAATCAAAATCTGAACGATAAGCGCAGCCGTGTATTTCTTTCCAGCCAAAAGGAAACTTGTATTCTATATCAAAACAAGCTTTGGCATAATGAGCAAGCTCGTCTTCCAGATGCTCTCTAAGTCTTAAGTTCTCAGGTTTTATGCCAAGCTCCACAAAAAAGCTGTAAAATTCCCATAACCAATAAAGATGCCATTTGGTTGCCCTGTCTTGCAAATCTTTTAGTTTAACTGTTTTAGCTTTGCCTCCTTCTTTTTGAGCTTCTCTAGTTAATATCTGAATACTTTTATCCTTAATCCCATCAAAATAAGGGCAATTGTTTGCTTCCTCAGGGTCAACAAAGAATTCTATCTCAAATTGATTAAATTCTCTTAATCTGAATAGGAAATCTCTTGGAGAAATCTCATTTCTAAAAGACTTACCTAGCTGTGCTATTCCAAAAGGAACATTTATCTTAAAAGAATTCAAAACCTGCTTGAAATTTATGAATATAAGCTGAGCGGTTTCTGGCCTAAGATAACTTTTATCCTTGGTTCCAACAACTGTTTCAAACATAAGGTTGGCTCTTCCAGTAAACTTTAAACTTCCGCCACAGTTAGGGCATTTTAAATCATGAGAATTAACAAATTCAGTTATGTCTTCAACAGGACCATTATTAAGGTCTTCTATAAAAGAATCCGCCTTAAATCTTGCTCCACATTTCTCGCATTTAAGAACTGGGTCTGAGAAGTTCTTTGTGTGTCCTGATGCGTTCCAAACCTCAGGATGAGTAATTATGGAACCGTCAATCCCAACAACAAAGTTTTTTTGGGTAACAAACCTTTTCCAGAGCAAGCTTTCAATATTCCTTTTCAATTCAACGCCTAAAGGACCAAAGTCATAAAATCCTGAGAATCCACCATAAATCTCTGCACTAGGGAACACAAAACCAAACTTCTTTGCATAAGAGTAGAGTTCTTCCAAATTCATTAAATCACCTAATTTTAATCATTAATTTTTAGTTAAAGCGATAAGCTCTTCATCAGTTAAGCCCACATCATTTTTTAAATATTTTGAAAATTCAGGATTCGCTTTAATCATGTATGGAATGAATGGAAGCATTGTTCTCCTAATCCTTTGAGATGAAGTCATTAAAGCATCTGCTAACTTTGACAATGCTGAATTTAACAACTTATACTTGTTATTATAAATCCAATAGGTTAACATTCTTGTTGGCCTGGAATAAGAAACAAACTTTTTATACTGCTCTTTTTTGGCAAGTGATACGCCTGCGGTAATGAAGTCAAGGTAATAAACCAAGAATCTCCAATACTGCCATCTTTTAATTCTTGACATAAAGATATCCGCCTTGGATAAATAATCCAAAGCCCTATCAATATCATCTAATTCCTCATACTCTTTTAGCATGTTCTCTTCAACCCAAAGAATGTATTCATCAGGAGCAACATTAACATTATCAAAAGCTCTTCGAGAAACATTAAAGTCTTTTACTTTTAGGATCTTAACTAAAGCCTGCATCATTGTCTCTTCTATGTCCCTGTTTGGCAAGACCGAGAGATTCTCTTCTGTAATCTTACCATTATGAGCTGCAATCAAAAACAAATCGTTCAATGCAGCCCTCATATCGCCATGACTGTTTATTGCAATTTTCTTTAATGCCTCTTCTTCATAAGAAAAGTTTTCAATCGCACAAACCTTCTTTAGAAAAGATAAGACAGACCTATAAGAAAGCCTCTCGAATTCAATCATTAAACATAGTTTTCTGAGAGATGAGAACTTGCTATCAAAAGGGTCGTTTGCTGTAAGGATTATTGGAACCGTCGTTGTTTTAATGATTTTCGCAATCTCGCTTAGACCTCCCCTGTCTTCTCTACCAGCAACTCCATCAACTTCATCAATCAAGATGATTTTTTGCTTAAAAAATAATGACCTCTGACCTATTGCATTACCTATAATTTGATGTATGACATCTTTGTTTCTGAAATCCGAAGCGTTTAGTTCAATTAATTCCAAGTTTAATTCGTTTGCCAAGGCATAAACAGATGAGGTTTTACCTGTTCCTGGGGGACCATAAAGCAAAGCTGCTTTTTTTGAATACCTTTTATAATTCTTTAAGAAATCCAAGAGTTTTTCAACTGCTGAATGCTGGCCAACAATGTCAGAAATTCTCTTGGGCCTGTATTTAATCAGCCAACTCATATAATAATAAAAAAGATTCGCGTATTTTAAATTTTGTGATTAAAGAAAAACTATATTCTATACTCTTTTCCTGCACAACAAATCAATCCATTCGTGCGTGTCGTCAGTTTCAACATAAGTTTTTATCACGTGAAAGCCGTTTTCAGAAACTAAATCTGTAATTTCGTCTTTTTCAAACAAAGAAACTGGCAGCTTGCCGTCATAGAAGTTCTTCTTTTCAAGTTCTTTAAAGGTTTTGTCGCCTTTAATCACATTAAAAAACAAAAAGCCGTTTGGTTTTAGAATCCTGGAGAATTCTTTTAATGCGAGAACAAGTTTTGTTTTGGGAAGATGTATTAAAGAAGCGTTGGCCCAAATCCCGTCAAACTTTTCATCTTTGAACTTTGTGTTAAGAATATCCCTAACTAAAAATTTTCCATTATAATGCGTTTTTGCTAATTTGATCATCTTTGGTGAGAAATCTATACCATAAACCGTATAGCCTTCTTCAGAAAATATGTCTGTGTCTCTGCCGCAACCGCAGCCAGCATCAAGAATTACAGCATCTGAAGGCAGATAGGATAAAAATTCATACATCTGATGTTGAAGTATTCGTTCAGAATTCAGAATTAAATACCTTGATGAAAACTCATCATATGCCTTCTTAATTTTTTCTTCATCATACTTCATAAGCATAAGAGTTTATTGAGTTCGTCATAAAATTGTAAGTGAAACAAATAATATTAGGGCTTTTTAGATTTCTTTATATTTAAAATTTTCGAACGAAAAATTGTAAGTTTTAAACTTTGTTCTTATATACATATATATTATAACTACGATATGGCATCCATGCGTCTTTTGATTTATAGAAAGTATTTGTTTTTATTAAGCATTCTCCTGAGCCTTCAGGTTTTAAAACAAGATTTAACTTTATTTTTGAACCTGGTGTGAGGTTAAACTCATAATTCTGAGGTGGGAGAATATTTACACATTTATCAGTTGTTCCACTTAAACTAATGATAGTGTAATTTATTTTGAAAGTTGCTGCAAGGTCCATTTCATTAACTACAATTCCTGAGATTGTTGTTTTTTTATTAAGGTTCTCTATTACATTCGGAAAGATACAAAAATCTTCACTTTCCCTACAGTTTGAAGCCATAAAAAACTCATTTATTTTCTCCTGATTTGTGTCAATGAATGAAATGCTCTTCTGACTAAATTTGTTTAAGAAAGGGATCATCAAGCCTATAATTACGAGAGAAAGAATAATTGTGACCATTGCTCCAGTTGTTATTTGTATTGCAGCTTTTCTGTTTTTTGACATAACATCACCTAAAAGAAATAATAAAAGAAATAAACCAAGTTTAAACTGTAACTGTAACAATTAACTGCCCTTGTGGCAAGTCATTTACAGTCTTAGAATCAGAAGTAATTACTATAGAACAAACATAATCCCCAGGGCTTAAATCAGAACTTGCTTTTATTTTTCCTTGGAAACCTTGCTCGCCACCTGAAGGAATTGTCGCTGGAGTAGTTATAAAAGAGATCTTATCAAAAACATCATTACCCGCTTCATCTACACACACATCAATCTTCGGCTTTGCATTATTTAATGGATTAGCCAATGTATTATAAATTCTTACGCCAAAATCTGCAGTTTTGCCTTTTTTAACACTTACAGATTGTGGGAACAATACTGGATTATCTGGACTTGCTTTCTGGTTCAAATTTAATGTTGACCAGAACTTGTCAAGTTGACCTTGACCTTGAGTAAAAATAGACCTTGTAAACGTTATAACCAAGCCTAAGAAGACAAAAGCCAGTATTATGGACACAATTGCTGTGGTAGATAATTGAATAGCACCCCTTTTCATAGTATCACCAGTATACTTTAAATTATACTGGTTTATATATTTTTCTATTTGTGAGGTGTTGAGCTAAACATTAAATAAAAAACAAAAATTATCTAAAAACAAAATAAAACATTAAAATAGAAATATAAAACAAAGAAAACAAAGCCAAACTGCTTAATGCATTTGAGCTTCTAGTTTTTTCAACACAGCATCTAAAGTTATAAACAAATTCCTTCCCTCCTCGTCTGCATTGTAAACCTTGCCAGGTGCTTCTAAAGTTGCACTCATTTCAAAAACTGCGTTATCTTCTCTCTCATGAACCTTTTTTAACCTAAGCTTAAGCTTTTCTACTTCGCCAATCTTGTGTTCGAACTTGTTTAAATAAGTTCCAACCATCTTTCTAACAATATTTTTTTCTCCGTTCTCCAAATCAGAGAACCCAACTAACTCTATTTTGTTTCCAAGTTTAACACTTTCTTCATCCATAAATACCCCCTCTTAGTTTAATCTGGGACTTTTTATATTAAAACTTTATGTTTTTTGTTTTTAAATAAGGTAATTTCAATTTTTCAATCATTTGCAAAATTCGTTGTCTGTCCTGAATACCTTTCCAATCCAGAATAACAAGTTCGGCTTTAGGCTCACTTGCATTCAATGCTTTAAGAATCATATCCTCGTCAAGGAATGCATTCATATACTTAGGACAAACATGAGATAAAGCATACTCTTTAGATAAGAAAACCTTCACAAGATTATTGCAGTAATGAGGACCCCCAATTCCAACAGCAACCTTATAATTAAACTCATAATCTTCGGAAAAAATCTTGTTTAATGTTTCTATAATAGTCTCGGCAATAATAATTCCATAGGCCTCATTATGCCATTGTTCCTCTGTTGAACCAATTTCAATATAAGCATGAGGCTTATCAACATAAGGTCCGTGATGTGTTACTTCAGGAGTTACAAGGATCTCTTTTAGATGATTCTGTTCTACTTTTTCATTCAATATCAAAAAAGCCTCTTTAAGAAATGCGGGCCATGCTATAGATAACGTTCTAGGCTTGCCACCAAAACTTGTATCCTCATTCCAAATGCCCGTTGAATGAACTGTTAAAGAAGGCACTTTTTTCTCGCTCTGATGCTCGGAAGGGAAAATTATGTATTGCTCATCCAAATTATTTACTTCATCAAAATAGACTGAATGTTTAGTTATCGTGTATAGATTAATTGAATAATTGTCTTTTTCCAGACGAAATACAGGGTTGTCCTCAAAAACAATCTCCTGTTTTTCAAAGGGGTAAAGTTCCAATAATTGCTTTCTTATGTTCATGCTTGCAGGATCTGTTTCACAGCAAATTATGGCTATTGAAGCCTTTGAAGAGTTCATTTTTGTTCACAAAACAAGGGATGTTTAAAAAAGTTTATGAAAAAATATAAGCAAAAAACAATAAGTAGTTACTAGGAAGTAATAAACTTTATAAATAAGTAATGTTACTACCTTTGTATGATTACGAATCATGCTAAGACAAAGAAAGTAAGTATTCTTTTACTTCTTGTATTCTTTTTGTCAGGCATGATTGTTGCGTTCTTATTAGCTCTTATGTTCCCTCTAGATTCTACTCTTAGCAAAGTTTACGATTCTACTCTAAGCGTTGCGACTAATGTTCTTACAGGGAGAGCTATTGAAAGACCCTCTCCTCAGGATTGGGTAAGTGACAAACAAATTGAGTTCCAGAGAGACAAAGTAATAATTTATGTAAAAGATCCAAAATGGGCCACATTCGCAGACACAAACTCAATGGACCCTGTCCTAGATGAGGGCACGGATGCTATTGAAATTGTGCCAAAAGACCCTTCACAGATCAAGCCCGGAGATATTATTGCTTATAAATCAAAGATCATAAATTCAGAGGTTGTTCATAGAGTTGTAAAAACAGGTTATGATGAGAATGGCTGGTATGCCATACTTAAAGGAGACAACAACCCTCAAGAGGATCCTGAGAGAGTCAGATTTAGTCAAATAACAAGAGTTGTAGTAGCATTGATTTATTAGTTTCAAATTTTCTTAATTCGGGAACATTGCTGACCATTGCTGTTAATTTAACTTTGTTATCTGAGTATAGATTTCTGTACATATTTGTTTATGATTAAGAAAACAGGAATCGCAGTAATGCTTACTTTCGCTCCTTTCCTTATAGAATTTAAAAAGCTCTGGTTGTTCTTTAAGCTTCAGCAATTCATCGATTGATGTTTCTAGAATTCTGTTCGCGATTTTATGGAATTTATCATTTCTGGTTATCCTTATAACTGGAGACAAAGTTTGCTGTCTGAAATAAACTAAATCTTTGTTCTCAGCATAATGTTTGCCAAAAAAAGCAAGCCTGTTGATAACAAGGTAGTAATCATTAACTTTATAATCTAAGTTCTCTTCAACCAATTTTGCAATTGAATTCGCATAGAAATATGTTTGAAGAAGATACTTGTGTTCAAAATATGGGTGCGCTGATTTCGTTTTTGTATCCAAGATGATTATATCAAGGTTCCTTGGCTGTTTTTTATCTTTTAAAAATAATAAGGTATCTGGATGGAAGCTAACCTTTACTTTTTTTCTTTTGTCATTATGATTAATATCATAATCAACAACAAAAGGCAATTCGCAGTACTTTGAAGAATCTTCAGGAGGCAAACCTATCCGGGTTAAAGTATTGTAGTGGACTAAACCATTTAAAGGCGCAGAGATAATAGTGTGCACCAGAGTACCAAGCTCAGCAATTTTAGATTCTAATTCTTGTTTTAAAACTTTTGAATCTAAGCCTAAGGAATACTTAAAGTTCAATGCATTACATAGAGAATCTAAATCTTGAGAAAGATACTTATTAATAGGGCATCCTCCATCTATCTCATTTAATGCTTCGCTTTTGAAATACTTCTTAAGGATCTTTGGGTTTGTTGGCAAGGAAAACAAAGACAGCCTAAAATCGCCTTTAACATTTTCTTTTGCAACAATTTTTTCAAAGAAACCTTCAATTTGGCTTGGCAAGATTAATTCCTTGTCTTTTATCAGACTTTGAAAACTTGAACGAGCGTTTGAAACATTAAGCAAGCCCGTATTAACCATTGAATCGTTAACCAAATTAACAATGCTCGGCTCAATTCTTCTAATTCCCACTTTAAACCGCTTGAAGAAATCGTAAATTTCATCCAAGGATAAATTGCTCTCTGCCAATTTTGATTGAAAAACATCTTCAATGTTAGGATGCAAATCCTTAAACTCTTTCTCAATCAACAAGAAAGGATAATTCTCAGAAGATATAAAATCTATCCTATAATCATCTAAACTTGAAGTTTTAATTGTCTTACTAGTCTTAATTCTATAATTGTGAGAGGTATTTAATGAAGAAATAAAACCCAGAAGTTTTCTTATTGAAGAATCCTCGCTTAAACCTTTAAGAGGAATATCCACATTTTCGAATATTCCACGCTCGCCGCCAATGTAAAAGAAAGAAATCTTCTTATCAAAATCGTTCATAAAATCCTTTTTTACTAACTCCATTATGTCAGAAACATAACTACCTTTTCCAACATACAAAGGAATTCCTGCTAGATCAAACTCGTTAATCTTCTGAGCAAAGTAATCAAAATTATTTTTAATTAAGGTCGATGTCCTAAAAGCAAGCAATCTTTTACTAAGGTTAGCAACTTTTTTAGCATATTCAATCAATTCTTGCAAACTCTTTAAACCCAACTTTTCCATAACTTGAGAATATCTCAAGGGGTCTTGTTTTATTCTTTTCTTTAAGATATCTATGTCAAAAAGTTCTATTGCAAAAGAGGAGTATGTGGGACCATAGCTTTTATAGGAGTACTTTTTCAACGGCTTAAATTCTTCATTTAACGAAGAAACAAATTCTAAGTCCGAATAATCTGAGTTCAAATCTGAACTCAATAATTCCAAGGATGAAGTGATATCTTCTAGTCTTAAATCGTCATGATTTCTCAAAAAACTAAGATAAAAATTTGGCTGGATGTATGAGAAAGAAACATGTTTCAGGGTATTTATTAAATGAGGATTCTTTTCAAGCAACTTTTCAGTTTCAAGCAACAGCTTTGTTGTGAAATAGTTTCTATAAGAATAAGGGTCTAAACCCACCTTTTTTGTGGAGTTCTCAGAAGTTATAGTATAGCCCGTGACAAAAATTGGCAAGGTCTCCTCAAACAATTCTTGCATTGGAAAATTGTTTATGAAATCCTTTAAAGCAGAATGCCTTGCAAAATAATTTAGAAATCTTGAATTATACCTATTTTCAGTTAGTGTTAAGAATGCATTTGCAATTATGCTCTTATAAGTCCCAATATCTTTTTTTGGCAATCTTTTTTTCACAGGGAAAAGTGCATTAAAAGTGTCTTCCACAATAACATCTAAGGAATTAGAGTACTTCTGTTTTAAATACTTGGTTGAAACTTTCTGGCCTTTAGCTCTTTTAAGCAGGTCTTGGTTAAATTCAATTAGTTCATCAGAAATATGAGATAAAAAAGGAAGATTTATCTCTAACAAAGAATAGAACTTTGAAATAACCTTGTTAGTCGAGACCTCAGCCATAAAGCGAATAACAAAAGACTTATATATTAAAGTTGTGTTTTCTTTACTAAAAAGTAGATACTTTGATAAAAATGCTAAAATTCATACTTACATACTTAGAACCAAAAGAGGACAGAGAAAGCAGGCTTAAGTCTATATGCGAAGCGTGTTTTTGGGTTTTGGATGAAAAAGATAACCGATTAAAGGATCCTTTCTTTAAGGATATTAAGGTTAATCAAGTAGTTGCTTCTTTCCCACAGAAAACAAGGAATGATGCAAGGTATCTAAGCAAAACCTTGATTAACGAAATCATTGCAGAATTAGGGCTTGAATATAGATTAACAAACAAAGAGGATATGAAAAAAATTCTCGAGGAAGCAATATCTAATTTGAGTTCTAATTTAAATTCAAAGAAAAATTATATTGTAAAAGAAACAGAGCATTTAAACCAGAGTTATTATGTTTCTCAAGTTTACCTGCCGAATGTTTTAACTGATAAAATGCAACCACATTCTTACAGGAATTTTACAGGACAAAATATTAGTTTTAAGAGAAATGTTGAATTTAATGTTAATTTTCCTTTTACGGTATTCCCTGTAAATGACTTAGACAATCTGGATGAAAATTTAGAAAAGATAATTGATAACGAGTTTCCTTTAAAGTTCAACCAGCTTGAAACTGAAATTATTGAAAAACAAAGGGGTTTGAGTTTTGATTTTGAGACTAAAAATTGGAAAAAGATTGATGTTCTATCAAGGCTTATGAATTTAGACAAAGACAAATTAATAGAAGTGGCTAAAAAACTTAATCTAAACTTAGAAGAACTAAAATGGAAGAACAAAGGCTGGATTGTCAGGGAGATACAAGAAGCAATCAACAAGAACAAAAACGAGAGTATAACGATTGCTTCATTAAGTAATATTGAAGAAGGGTACAATTATCTAATTACTACCTTTAATGTTGATGAAAACGAACTTTATATCAAAGACCCGATAAGCAAGAAGAATGTCAAGTTCGAGATTATTAAAGTTAAAAATCAAGATGAGTTGATGAATAGGCTTAATGAGATTGTAAAAGACTTTGAGCCTCTATTCATTTATGGACACAATCACTTGGCTTTTGACCTGAATATTGGAAAAGAATTGCCGAATGAAAGCATAAAGCTCGGCATAGATTACCGCGAACCGAAAAAAGTGTTCTCTGTTGGAGGTTTCAGACAATTAGTAATCAATCCAGGCAGGTTTGGGATAGATATGATGTTATATTCGCAACAAAGCATGAAAAATAAAGATAACACATTGGATAGTGTTTTTGAAGCGTTATTTGGTTTAGAAAATAGGTCAAAGAAAACATTATCACAGCTTGATTTAATAATTGAAACACGGAAAGCAGAGAATGGTGATAAATCGGCTGCATTAAAAGTATTAAGCTATGCTGCAATGGATGGATTGAAATCCTATTACAATGGTGAAGCCACAAAACGCGAACACATTATCTTATCAAAAGTATTTAACACATATCCTGAAAGAGTTGACGCAACTTCCTGGAAAAGATTAAGCAATGAATACCATACAAAAAGATTTTTTATACAAAAGCATTATTTCCCTCAAGATTTTGACCGATTGAAAATTCCTCTCTCTGACAATGCGCAACAACTTTTTAATAAACATAGTTTGGATTTCAAGGATTTTGACTTGGACGAATTTGAATTCAAGGTTATTGAATATAATATCAAAAAAAAGCACGATAAGAAAATCAAAACAAAAAAAGGGCTTTTTGATTCCTATGTAATTAAAATAACTCCTTCAATCAAAGCATTATCGCAGATTTTAAATCAAGATGAGAATCTTGAAGAACTTCTAAATGAATATGAAAATTCTGAAGGCCAAAAAAAGCTAAGATTGTCTTATGCAATAGAGAACATTTTAAAGTTACCTGTGTATTTATTACTCTGCGAGGACCCTAAACAATTTAACGAATTCTTCCCTGAGAATAAGCTATCTGAAATAGGTTTTAAGAATTTAAAAAGCGCACTCTTTCAAAATCTAATAAAAGTTTCAGAATTTTTTAGAGAAGGCAGATTAATCAATTACAACAACGATATCATTTTATTAGAAAAGAATGAGATTTCTAATCAATTAATAAATAAAGCCCTAGAGGACTCTTTGATTGTTTATCTAGGAGAAGCTTATGCTTTATCCGGAGATAAAGGAACCTTCATTGGAAAAACTAAAGATTGGGAATTTATGTTTGGTTTTTCAAGTCCAAAATCAAAGAAAGGCGAAAAGTTTCCTATAGAAAGCAGTTTTTACGAGTCATTTATTGAAGACCTGCTTTTTGAGAGGAATAACGAAAAAGCACTCTACACTTTTTTAGAACACTTGGATTACATTAAATCATCAGAGTTTCTATCAAAAATTTCAAGAATTTCCGATAGCCTCAGATTTGAGAAATCAAAGCCAATCCTTTTAGATGAATTAATTGAAAAAAGTTTGATTAAAGAATCAGAACTAGATTCAAACCTAATCATTGAACATGAAGCCAAGCGTAATTTCTATGATTTCTCTGTCAATTATAATTCAGGCAAAAAAACAGCTCAAGAGATGAGCAATAGCAAAAAAGGGGACATTATTAGATACACTTATCATAGAGATGTTCTATTAGAGAAGATGCTCGGAAAAAGGAAAAATTCTCAAAACACATATATTTATTCCCAAGGGAAATTTAGCAGGCTAATTTATTGGGCGTTCCTTTATAAAAACCCTGAAAAACGCAAATTACTTGACAAATTAATAAATGACAACTTGTTTGGATATGATGCAAATATTATAAAATCAATTATTGAATAAGGTTTCATTTATCAAGTTAGAAGACAATAAAAAATAATGATATT
Organism: Candidatus Woesearchaeota archaeon; assembly: GCA_030154045.1. Classification (GTDB taxonomy): domain Archaea; phylum Nanobdellota; class Nanobdellia; order Woesearchaeales; family JASKKU01; genus JASKKU01. Next base: position 48 of record JASKKU010000015.1, on the reverse strand, counting down.
TTTCGAAAAGTGCTACTTTAATAATCAGTTTAGTAACCTTAACTTTAA
>JASKKU010000029.1 GCA_030154045.1 Candidatus Woesearchaeota archaeon | reverse complement strand
TTCTTGGCCACCTCGCCCGGCTCCTGGGCGGCGATGGTCGTGTAGCCGAGGTCGATGTCGGCCTCCTGGACCACCTTGTCCGCCTCCTCTTATGCAAAATTCACCTCAAAATTTGTTTTATCCTTTGTTGCATAAGGAAATGACTCGAAGATTTCAAGGGTTGTATTCTAAACGAGAGACTGAAAATGGTGGCTATGATAAGATGCTTCATTATCTTTTCTCACAGTATTTGACTGACAAGTTTTATTTTTTGGGTTTGCTTGCGCCATTGGAAAAAATATTCTCAATAGGTGAAGAACCTATAAGGCATATTTTGAAAGATGTAAAAGCAGACTTACAAGGAGTCTTTAAATACTTTCATACGATAAGTCCTAAGATTGTTAATCATTTAAATTTCTCTTATTTAAGGAAAACTTTATAAAGCAAACTTTGAACCTTTCTTTTTAAAAGCGGATGTGGCTTACAAAGCCGAATGCTATGGGAGTTGATTAAAATGGGTTTTTATAAGTATGTAAGGGAAGTTTGGAAAAGACCAAAGGATTCTTTAGGTGAATTGTACAAGGAAAGGCTTATTAAATGGAGACAAGAGCCTGCAATTATTAGATTAGAAAGGCCTACTAGAATAGACAGAGCAAGAGCTTTAGGCTATAAAGCTAAGCAGGGTTTTGTTGTAGTGAGAGTTAGAGTTAGAAGAGGCACTAAGAAGAGAGAAAAGGTTTCTGGCGGTAGAAGGTCTAAAACAAGCAGGAGATGGAAAGTTCTTAGGGTTAATTATAGATATGTTTGTGAGTTGAGAGCTCAAAGAAAGTATCCAAACCTAGAAGTGCTTAATAGTTATTGGGTTGGTAAAGACGGCAAGCATTATTACTATGAGGTTATTTTAGTTGACAAGAACCATCCAGCCATTAAGAACGATAAAGACATTTCTTGGATTGCAAGCAAGAAAAATACACGAAGAGTTTATAGAGGTTTAACTAGTGCAGCAAGGAAGTTTAGAGGCTTGAGATGGAAAGGTAAGGGTGCTGAGAAAGCACGATAATCTTTTGTTTTTGATTTAAGTATCTTTTTTAGATACTTTTTTAAAATTCTTTTCTTTTCAGGAGAATATGCCGGATTATTACGAGAAGATCAAGGAACTGGAGAAGGAGCTTTCTGAGACTAAGTATAACAAGCGTACTCAGCATCACATTGGTTTAATTAAAGCTAAAATTGCTCAATTGAGAGAGAAGATTGAGCAAAGAGGCAAGTCTTCTTCTGGTGGTCAGGGTTATGCTGTTAGAAAAAGTGGAGATGGGACTGCGGTTTTAGTTGGATATCCTTCTACTGGTAAGTCAACTCTTTTAAATGCCTTGACAAATGCCAATTCTGAAGTAGGAGAATATGCTTTTACAACCTTAGATGTTATACCTGGATTGCTGGAATATAAATCTGCCAAAATTCAGATACTAGATGTTCCTGGAATTATTGACGGCGCTGCTTTAGGCAGAGGCAGAGGTAAGGAAGTTTTGAGCGTTGTTAGAAACAGTGATTTAGTTATTTTGGTTGTAGATGCCACTCAATTAAATCAGGTTGATTCTTTGAAGAAGGAATTATTCTATGCAGGAATAAGAATAAACAAACATAAGCCAGATGTTATCATAAAGAGGACTATGTCGAATGGTATAAAGATTCTTAAAACTGTAAAACTTACAAAGCTTAGTGATTCAACTATTAAAGCAATTCTCAATCAATTTAGGATTATGAATGCCGATGTTCTAATTAGAGAGGATATAAGTGACGATGACCTTATTGATGTGATTGAGGGAAACAAGAGATATTTGCCAGCAATAACCGTTGTTAATAAGATTGATTTAGTTGATGAAGAAACTATTGAAAAAATTAAGAAGGAAATCAAGCCTGACATCATGATTTCAGCCAAGAATAAGTTTCATATAGAGGAACTTAAGCAATTAATTTATGAAAAGTTTGGTTTTATCAATATCTTTATGAAGGAGCCTAATAAAGAACCTGATTTGGATGAACCTCTGATTATGAGGCAAGGCTGTACTATTGAGGATGTTTGTAACAAGATTCATAGGGATTTTGTCAAAAACTTCAAATATGCGCGGGTGTGGGGAAAAAGCGTTAAGTTTCCTGGTCAGATTAAAGGTTTAAAGCATGAGCTTTTAGATGGAGATATTGTTGAATTGCATATTCTCAATTAGAAAAAGAGATATTAAAAATATACTATTTTTTGAGAGGTTAAACAAGGGTATAACTTAATTAAGTGGTTACAATTTTACTCTTTTTAACCTTTTTGGAAACCTTAAATATTAAAAAAATAATAAAATCTTTATGAGCATAGATATCGAATGGGATGAGATAATCATCCCTTTGAGGAAAGGGTATATAAAGTATGTTCGAGAGTTTGTGAGAGACAGCGAGGATAAAGATGAGAATATCAAAGACTATGAATAAGTCTTGTTTGAGATTTTTAATTCATTTTAGATTAACTAAGAGTTATGCTAACTAAATATTCTTCTCAATTTTAGCGGTCATCATGTTTTGGATGTCTATGGCCTAATTCTAATCTTCTTTTCAGATCTCTAAGCTGGGCTCTCCTTTCCTTTAAGAATTGTGTTCTGTTTATTTTATTTTTTTCAATTAGGTGTGCAAAATGTTTTCCACCTAAGAAATGAGGCATTATTACATATGTTGCTCCAGCTTCATATAATTTTTTGGCTTCTTCAATTTGATGAGAAACAACTGCAATTATGGCTTTGGGATTAGCTTCCCTTACTTTTGTTATTATGAGTAGATTTGTATCTAATACAGGAATTGTTGAGATGACCATTTTAACCTTTTCAAATTTTAGTTCATCTAACAATACTGAGTCGTTCGCATCTCCGTATCTGCAATTATAACCCTGTTTTGAAAGTTTTATTATCGTTTCAGGATTAAAATCTATTATTAAGAATTTCTTTCTAATTTTTTTAAGAGCTTCTAAAATATCAAAACCAATTCTATTGTATCCAAATAAGATAATTTCGTAATCCTCGTCTTTGTGATATTTATGTTCGTCAATCTTTTTTCCTTTTCGTTCGAAAATCGTTAGGTATTTTGAAAGAAGAGAGTAGAGTTTGTTAGAATACAGAATCATATATGTTGAACCCGCGAAGGTTATTAAGCCTATAGTTGTAACAACAGATATTATCTCTTGAGAGAGATGACCTGCCGAAGCGCCCATTGTTACAAGTATCATTGAAAATTCGCTTATTTGGGCTACAGTTAATCCTGCAAGAAAACTTGTCCTTTTTGTATATCCAAGCAAGCCCATTAGAACCATAACAATTATTGGATTACCAATTAGTACAAAAAGAGAAAGTCCTATAATAATCCAGAAATAATTTAGGATATTTGAGAAAGTCATTTGAGAGCCTAATACTATGAAAAATAGCACTAAGAAAAAATCCCTTAAGGGTTTCATTCTTGAACTGATTTCAAAATGATATGGCGACATAGATAAGGCCATGCCAGCGAGTAGTGCTCCAACCTCAATTGAGAAATTTAAATAGTGAAATAACGTCGCAACCAGGAAACACCAAGTGATTGAAAATAATAACAAGAACTCTTGTGATTTGGCAATTACTTTAGTTATTTTTGGTAGAACATATATGCTCAATAAGAATAATAAGACAATGCCTGCTAGCCCTTTAAGTACTGTTTCAAGCAACATATAACCAAGACTTATTTTATTTCCAAGAGATGATATTATGAGCAGAATGAATATTGCGATGAAGTCTTGGACAATTAAAAAGCCAATAGAAATTCTTGCATATAAGGAGTCCAACTCTCTTTTATCAGTAATTAACTTCATAATAACAATTGTGCTACTGAATGAAAGGGCAATCGCAACATAAATTGAGGTTATTGTATTGAACCCAAGAAGTTTCAATATTAAAAAGCCAACCCCAGAAGTGAAAACGACCTGTCCAATGCCTGTGATTAATGAGATTTTTCCAACTTCTTTAATAGTTTTAGGATTTAGATTTAAACCCACAAAGAATAGAAGGAGCGCTATACCTATCTGCGAGAAAGTCGCCAATGTTTCAGTTGAATTAATTATATTCAAAAACACAGGTCCAGCAATTATGCCGCTTAGTATATAACCTATTATTTCAGGTTGTTTTAGAAGTTTGATAATTCCTGTAGTTATTAAGGTTATAAATAAGATTTTGCTTAATTCGATAAAAGTAGTTGGGTTCATTTTACAGCTAGTATTTTTTAAGCAAATTTATTAGACTGCTTGGAGTGATGACCCCTACGACTTCGTCGTTATCATTGAGGACAGGGACATATTGAAATTCATTTTTAAATACTACTTCAATAACCTCGTTAATAGGAGTTTCTTTCCTAACAAAAACTTTCTTTTTGGATACAATGTCTTTTGCTTTTTTATATAAAAAATTTCTACGATATCCCCTATTTAATAATTGAACCAAAGGCTCATATTTTACTTGATGAAGAAATAGTTTTATTATATCATTGTCGCTTATTTCTCCAATTAATCTCTTGTCTTTATCAACAACGATGCAGGCATTAATGTCTTCCCTTTTTAATTTTTTAAGTATCTTCTCAGAATCGTCATCTTCGTAGATTAAAATCGGTTTGATCATGGCGTCTTTTGCAACTAATTTTAATATGTTTTCTTCATTCACTAAAGCTTTTGCTTGTTCTTTCCTTAAATCTGCCGTATTTGAACCCTTGTTTTTGATTTTTTATTTCTGGTTTTATAAATTTTATGTATTTTTAAAAGAATAAAGGTTTCTTTAATGATGATACAAGTCTGTGGATATCAAAAGTTCGTATCTTTTTTTTAATTCCAAGTAAATCTCTCGTTTTTTGTTTTTTTCCACATTTGGATAAACTTCTTCTAGTAAGAAATCATAAACCTTTCTTGCTTCACTGTAAAGTTTTTCTTGGAAGTATTCATCAAATAAGCCTAGAGCAACATCACTTATTTCATCGGAAAGTGCTGTTTTGTTGTCTTTGGAAAGGTTTGAATAACTTTCTTGTATAATATTAAAAAGTTTTGTGGTCTTGCTCACTTTGTGGAATGATATTAATTCAGAAACTTTCTCAATGCTTCTGTTTAATCTTTTCAAGTAATGCTTATTTTTTTTTGTTTCTGTGGTAATGCGCTTCATTTCTTCTTTTGTTTCTCTTTCAAGCCGAGAATTTATTTTAATTCTCTTGACAATTAAAGTAAGCTCTGCGAGGATTAGTAAAAGTATGAATGTCACTCCGATTGAGATTAAGTATTCTTTCATTTTTGGGTTAAACTCAATTTTAGTAAGTTTGATTAAAAAATTTGTTAATTATTTGAGAGTTGTTAGTTTTTTAGAGTTTTTTAGTTCTTTTTTCCTTGAATTAGACCTGTAAAACTCTGCTTAC
>JASKKU010000014.1 GCA_030154045.1 Candidatus Woesearchaeota archaeon | reverse complement strand
GAACAAGGCGTTCAAAAGCTTTTTTGGAAAAGATTGGATTGAAGGATTATTTGCAGACGACGACATAGAAGACCTAAAAGAGTACTTATTACAGTCGATAGGACAAAATATAGAATTTTGGAACGAAAATCAAATTAAAAGGGAATTCGAAAAATGGAAATCGGCTAAGTATAAAGAAAAGTTCTATGAAAGATTAAAAGAGAAAATCGAGAAAATGGATGAGAGTGATGCTAAAAAGCTCTTAAAGAAAATGGCTGAAGATTCCGATTTGGGATTAAGAATTATAAAATTATTAAGTGGGTGAAACGAAATGTCAAATGATGAAATATTTGCCAAGTTCAATAGTTTTAGAAATGTAACAGAGCTTTTGGATGAGCTAAAAAAATCTATTTATTTGTTCTTGTTTTTAACATACTTAGGATACAAACCAGGCTCTACAAAAACTCTATCAACTTTTACTGCTAAACCGTGTTTATTACTTAAAAACTCTTGAGTTGACATCTCTGCATTTCCGTAAGCAATAAGTTCGCCTTTAAGAGACATAATTGCTACCACATCACCTTTCTTAATTCCACTTTCCACCTTTGCTACGCCAGGCAAATTCAAAGGGGAACCGTGAGCTATAGGGTCTATTGCTGAGTCTAAAACATAAACTTTTGGAATAAATTCAGCAGTTTTCTCAAAAGGCTGAACACAATATCTCAGAAACTTATCATTGCCTTCAGTTTCATAATAATACATTGCATCCTTTAGATCTTGCAAAGTAACTAAATGGTCTTTCTCAAATTCTGTAAATGGTCCACTTTTAGTTCTTCTGAGTTCAGCCATGTGCGCACCGCAGCCCAACTTTTGACCAATATCGTGGATTAATTTTCTAATGTAAGTTCCAGCCTGGACGCCTGTTCTTATTAGAACATCTCTTCCCTTCCTATCTAAGATTTCTAGGTAATAAACAGTTCTTGCCCTATAGCGCCTCTTAACAGCAGATTTTACCGGTGGCAGTTGAGTGATTGTTCCTACAAACTCTGAGCAAACTTTTTCTAAGGTTTTATCATCAACATCACAATGCAAATGCATTAATGCAACATATTCCTTGCCTGATTTTAACATAAGGTTTGCCATTCCTGTAGCTTTATTAAGCAAAATAGGCAATACACCAGTAACTTTAGGGTCTAAAGTTCCTGAATGGCCTGCCTTCTTTACTTTAAGAATCTGAGAAACAAAGAAACTAACTTGATGGGACGTTGGCCCAGAAGGTTTATCTAGATTAACAACCCCATATTTCAAAAGAACATCAATGGGCCTTTTATCAGGATAGTAACCAAACCTGTCATCTGTTTGAGCTTCTTTCAAAACATATACTTGTCTTTTCTCCTTTTCAGCAGGTAGTAATGGCATATTTGAAGCGAACAAAGTTTAATTTATTAATTTTTGTTTTTTAGTAGTGTATTTTAGTTTGTTCTTTAATTCTCTTCATCAACATTAACATCTTTGTTCTTTTCCTTCAAAAAACTCATAAGCTTTAAAATAGAGATAACATCTTTTTCGTTTGCTTCACAAAAGCCCAAGATTTCCCTTAAAACAAAAGATTGGAATCTGTTTGGAAGTCTCTTTATGAATTCCTTTTGTGCTTCATACTTATCAGCTTCAAAAGCAACTCTTTTATTATCAAAGGACTGCTCAGATAAAAGTTCAAGATAAACATTAATCCTATCTAATAAAAAATCAAAAACGGGTTTAACTTCTTCTAAAATTTCACGCTGAGTAAATGACTTGTCAGTTAGAAGTTCTGAGAGCACATCAATAAGCTTTTCAAGTCGGAAAACAATCCTTAAATAAAACGGCAACAACTCTAAAACCACAGAATCTTCAACAATTTTTCCGCTGTTAGCTTCAAAATACCACCTATTAAAGAGATGAAATATCTTATCGCTATCTTGCTCCAAAGAAAGAATCTTCTGCGTGTTGTTCGGATCATCAAAAAATATAACAATCATTCTTTTAAGAATCATTAAAAATCGCATAAATAATTGGTATCTACTTAACTTTTTAACAGATACAAAAAAAGAGATTATAACCCTTTTAGAATCTTCGTAAATTAGTTCAGCTCCGTTCAAGGAATTAACAAAGTCTCCTAACTTGTTGAGAACATTAACTGAAAAAGGCTTTTTGGACACAATCCTTATCTCACTCACACCTAAATAGTATAGAGAGTATAAAATCTGAATAATTGAATTTTCGTGTTCATCCAAACTTAGTTCTATGGTATCAGGAAAAAGAAGATTAAGTTTTTCAGGAGAGAGAATAAGATTCTTGTCTTTTATTGTTATGTTTATTAAATCCTTCTCCTTAAGATTATTTTTAACTACCCATGCTTTAGGCAAAGAAACAATATAGGTAGAGCCACCGACTTTCTGTATTCTGCGCGTGGTCATTTTATGGTATTGCCTTTAAAACTATATATAAACTTTATGTTTTTTTATAGAGATATATATTTGTATTCAGAAATACAAAAAATAAAAACAGAGCAAAAAAAAGTTTCATAGTATTCAAAAACCTAGTTCAAATCCAAAAAATAAAAAACAAGACAAAAATCAAAATAAGAACAAAACATAATAGAACAAGAGAATAAACAAGAGAAAATAAACAAAAAACAAAAGACCAAAGAGAATATTAAATAGATAATGAATTTCTAACAAATAGATTTTAAATCATTAAATTAAAGGTGAAATTAAAAATTAAAAATAAAAAAGTTAACAAAACACAACATTTTTAAAATAACTTTAAACCCCTTTGGAATGTGATATTCATGGCAAGCTATAGATGTGTTTCATGTAAGGCCGAGGTTTCAAACGCTACAGGAAGCGTACAATTCAAGTGCCCAAACTGTGGCGAAGAAATCATCAGATGCGTAGATTGTAGGATTAATGCAGTCCCTTATGTATGTCCTAAGTGCGGTTTTGAGGGACCATAAATACCATAAAATAAGATAAGAATAAAGGTGAAAAATATGGGAGAGATGATAATTCAATTAAGAGTTCTGCCTAATTCTCCAGAAGTTGATTTGGAGAAATTAAGTAATGATGTTAAAAGCAAAATTGCTGAGGTTGTTTCTTCAAAAGTTGAAGATATGAAAACAAGCGTCCAGGACATTGCTTTTGGACTTAAGGCATTAAATGTTTATTTCGTAGTTGATGAGAGCATCTCTTCTTTGGATGAAATTGAGAATCAAGTCAAAGAGATTGAAGATGTTTCATCAGCAGAAGTTGTTGATATGAGAAGAATCGTTGGTTAAATTCTTTTCTTTTTCGGTAATTTTTAGGTTTGTTTTTATTTTGGTTTAGACTTTTTCTGTTAAATTGTTAATTTTGAATTGTTAATTGTTAAATTCAGAAAAACTTTAGAATTTCATTTAAGGCAGCATTTGTTTTTATTGCTGTTGAATTGAAATGAGTTTCTGACGCTAAAAAAGACTCTTCTCTAAGCTTTTTTATCAACTCGGATTTCTTCGGCGGGTTTTTCTTAAGGGCCTTTGATAGAATATGAATATCATAAAAGCCAAGTATATTCAATTTTGCTTCTTCCAAGATTATTTTTAGGAATTTTTGCAAACTTTCACCATATTCTTGAGAATGCTCTAACATGGTTTTAACAATTTCAACATCATATAAATGACCTGTCCAGAGAGGACCGAATTTTATTACTTTCACCTTATCTTTATCATTTCTTAAAAGCCCTACTAAACAAGGGTTAAATTCAAAGAGGTTGTCAACAAAGAAGATGTTTGATTTTGAACCAGTCTTAGCAGAGTTTATTTTTTCTCTGGTTTTCTGATCAAGTGTTTTCTGATCAAGTGATAATAAAGTTTGGTAATCTATGAAATAAAGCTCTTTATGTTGATTGAATATTTCTGTAGCTTTTTGTTTGCTTTTTACTGCTTTAAAGAAAATCCTAAAGTAGTGATCTTTGGCATAAGAGAATATTGGCAATAATGCGAAGTCATAATTTAATCCAACTAATTGGACTTTTCGTATCAAAATCCTTAAGCCCATCTCGTTCATGAGATAATTGTGTAAAGGAATTGACCAGTACTTTCTTATGCAAGCGTTCTTATAAGTGCCGCACAATGGAGCGGTATCTGTTGCTGTAACTGCAAGGATTGCGTTATTCTTCAAAGAAGAAATGGCAGAATCTAAGAAAGGATTAGGAGTTCCAAATGGATCTATGTCGATATAATCAAAAGGCTTATTTTTAAGCAAGAACAATCTTGCATCTTCGTTAGAAAGTTTAATTTTCTCTGAAAGCAATCTTATATTGTTTAATTCAAGGTTTCTGTTTATGATTTCCAATGCTTTTGGGTTTAAATCATTGAAAAAAATGCCATCAACATATTCTGAAGGAAGTTCTTTTAAGATTCTTATGCCACGGATACCTGAAGCTGCTAAAGGCAATGCAATTTTTAATCTGTTTTTACCTAATGCCTTAAGAACTAAAATTGTCAGGGTTCGATTATCTTTCATAATGGGGTTATAAAAAACGGGCAGCTTTTTTGAAATCTTGCCGAAATAAGAGTAAATCTTTACTTTACCTTCCTCAATTAATGATAAAGTTAATGATCCTTGTTCTGATTCAATTGAATTCCTTGAATTGTTTGAAATAGATTTTAAAGATTTTAAATTAGTTAAATTAGATTTCAGATTTTCTGAAGAAACATCCTTTTTCATCACTTGGTTGAAAATCAAAAAAGTTTTTAAACATTCTCATTACTAAAAGGGTTATGTTTGATATCATCGTTGGAAGAAACAAAAAGAAAACTGAACTATACGGCACAAAGGGGACTATTTTTATAGGAAAACAGTATGTTAAGATGGGCCAAGTTTATTCCTTATCTAACAATGTTTACTTGGATGTGGCTGATACTCATGCAATATTTATCTGCGGTAAGAGAGGTTCTGGTAAGTCTTATACAATGGGAGTAATTGCTGAAGGCATTTCAGCATTGCCTGCGGAAATTAGAGAAAAGATCTCTGTTGTAATTCTTGATACGATGGGAATTTACTGGTCTATGAAATATCCAAATAAAAAGGATTCCAAGTTGTTAGACTCTTGGGGTATAGAACCAAAAAGATTAGATGTTAAGATCTTTGTGCCAACAGGATTTTTTAATGATTTAAAAAAGAAAGATTTGCCTGTAGACTATCCATTTTCATTGAATGCTCAAGATTTGAGTGCTGAGGATTGGTTGAATGTTTTTGATATTGATTTAAATACTGAAGTAGGTGCTTTTATTGAAAAAGTTATCAACGATATTAAAGATACTTTTGAAACCTACGATCTTGAAGACATCATTAAATTTATTCAGAGGTATGATTACTCAACAGAAATTAAATTGATTGCTTCAAACAGGTTTGAAAATGCTATGCATTGGGGATTATTTTCTTCAGAAGGAACAAAACTTGAACAGATAATAAAACCAGGACAAGTAAGCGTGATTGATGTAAGCACTTATGCTGCACTTGCAGGTGCTGAAAATGTTAAAGCTTTGGCCATAGGCTTACTTGCTCAGAAAGCTTTTGAATTAAGAATGAAGTATAGAAAAGAAGAAGAGTTCTCTGAACTGAATGCTAAGGTTAACTTTTTTACTAAAGAATCTGAAAAAGAATTGAAAGTGCCCTTAGTTTGGTTTATTATTGATGAGGCCCACGAGTTTCTGCCAAGAGAAGGCAAAACTGGAGCCTCTAAAGCTCTTAAGACAATTCTTAGGGAAGGAAGACAACCAGGTATTTCATTAGTTTTGGCTACTCAGCAACCTGGAAAAATTCATCAGGATGTGTTAACACAAAGTGACATAGTTATTTCTCACAGGTTAACCGCAAAGATTGATGTAGACGCATTAGGCTTGCTCATGCAAAGTTATATGAGGGAAGGATTAGACAAAGCTATTGACAACCTACCTCGAGAAAAAGGTTCTGCCATAGTATTTGATGATAATAATGAGAGGTTATTCCCAATAAGGATAAGGCCTAGGTTTACATGGCACGGCGGTTCTACTGCTTCAGTCCTTGAAGAAGGAGAAGAGTAAGAGGTTTTTAGAATGGATGATTTTGAGAGAGATTTAGTTAAACAGATTATGGATTCTGTTAACAAAATCGGAAAAAAACACAATTTAGATTTCTACTCAGCTCTCATAGATAACGAGAGTTCTGAAACAGTTATGGCTACTAAAGACAAGATTTCTGCCAAAAGTTATTTTTTCCAGGGAATTGGAATTAGAGTTTTATATAAGAAAAAACAGGGTTATGTGTTCACACAAAAAACTGACAAGAAATCTTTGCAAGCAGCGTTTGAAAAAGCGATAAAGGTTGCAAAGTTCAATACAAAAACTGAGATTTGGCAAGGCAAGCCAATCAAAAGGGAGTATCTTTACAAAAACAACAATCCAGATTTAGAAACCAAAACCAAGAGGATTAAAGAAACAATCAAAGTTATTCCTGACAGAAAGAAAGAGAAAGTTGATATTGAGAACAACTTCAGGCAAACGATCAGCAGGAGAGGTTTTGTTTCCTCAGAAGGTAGATGGATATATCAAGAGATCCCTTATTCAAGTTTTGGAAGCAAGGTAGTTTTACTAGAAAAAAGAAAAGAGTTAGGCATAGCAAAAGTAGGTAAACAAAAAGGGTTTGAAATCGAAAAGGTTTTTGATGACAAGGTTATAAAAGCGTACAAAGTTGCTAAAAAACTGCAAAACGCAATCATTCCTAAAGGTGGTTCTTTTAATGTAATAACTGATGGTGTTTTAACTTCAGTCTTGATTCATGAAGCCTTAGGACACGCTTCAGAATCTGATTTGGTGCATCAACAAGATTCTTGTTTAAAAGGCAAACTTAACCAGAGATTATCTGATAAAGAGATTACAGTTTATGATGACCCAACAAAAAAACATGCTTGGGGTTCATATTACTTTGATGACGAAGGTATAAAAGGAAGAAGGGTTGCTATTCTCAAGAAAGGTATTCTAAATGAATTTTTGAATAATAGATATACAGCCAAAATTTTTAATACTAAACCGAATGGTCATGGGAGAAGTCAAGATGCCTCATTTCTGCCTTTGGTTAGAATGAGCAATACTTACATCAAGAAAGGTGATTTTGGTTTCAAAGAGATGCTTGAAAGCGTTAAGAACGGCTATTATCTAAAAGGTTCCCTAGGTGGCCAAGTTAATACTTTGGAAGGAGATTTTGTTTTCAATTCATACTATGGTTACGAAATCAAAAACGGCAAACTCGGAAGGCCTGTTAAGAATGTATCCTTATCATCGAACATACTTTTTGTGCTTAAAAATTTAATTGGAATTGGTAAAAGATATGAAGAAGACTTCCCAGGAACTTGCGGCAAAGGCGGTCAAGGAGTTCCTGTTTCAGGAGACAACCCAAAAGTTGCGATAAAAAATGTTACACTTGGTGGTAAATAATGATTGAAAAGTACATCAAGAAGTTCAAAGGATTCAACTTAATCATAAACCATTCTCAAGAAACTGATGAAGAAGTTCATTTAAAGAACAATTCTATTGATCATTTAAATTCTTTAGATAAAGAGGAGTTTTTAATAACAGCTTATTCAAAGAAAGGCATAGGCTATTTAAGAAGCAACTTCATTAACGAAAGCATAATTCGAAAGGCGATAAAACTCTCAAAAATCAATGCTGATTTGAAATATTTCCATGGGTTGCCTCCTAATGAAAGAACTCAAAATCAGAAATTCTACGACAGCAGACTGCTTGATTTGACTATTGAAGATTTACATAAAATAAGTTTGCAAATATTAAAAAACAGGAAAGAGAACATAAGCGAAGGCTTACTTTCAAAAGAAGTTGTTAAAAGAAGAGTTGTAAACTCTGAGGGTTTAGACAAAGAAGATACTAAAGCATACTTTTCATACAGTTTAGATTATGTTAACAAGACTACTAACTTTTCAGATTATGGGAGCTATTCATATTATCCTAATTTGCTTTCTGAGATTAAAAAGAACGAAAACTCGTTAAAATTCTACTCACAGAGAAAAATTAAGGCCAATTCAAAGTATGTTGTTTTCAACCTTAAAACTCTGAATGAATTGATGTCTCATGCTTTTTTGGATAATTTCTCCTATGAAAACATAGAGAAGAACCAATCGTTATTTAACTTTAAAACAAAGTATAGGTTTAAAACCAAGTTTGATTTAATTAACGATGGTTCTTTGAAAAAAGGTTATTTGAGCTCAAACTTTGATTTTGAAGGAGTAAGAAAGACAAGAAGCTATTTGGTAAAAAACGGTCAAGTTAATTCTTTCTTCTTTAATTACAACGCTGCAAAACATTACGGTTTCAAGCCTGCAGGAAATGCGTATTACTCTTCAGTCATGCCTAATGATTTAATCATCAAAAGCAAAAAGTTCGAACCTGAGAATTATATTCTAATAGAAGAAATAACCGGTGCCCATACTGCGAATTCTATGACCTCGGAGTTTTCTATTTTAGTGAATAAAGCAAGATTAGTTAGCAAAAATGGAGAAAAACCTTTGAAACCTTTCATGATAAATTCAAGCATGGTGAAACTATTTAATAATCTATTAGGTTCTTTTGGAAAAGAGAACATGGACTTGAATTTAATATCCAAAAACCAGGTTTTTTCTGGAATTAATTTGATATATTAATCTTAATTTTAGAACTCAACAATATGTCAACTTAGTTAAATTTAAAAAGAAGCTTAAACCTTTCACATTCAAAAACAACTTAGTCCTTTGGACTCAAGTTACTACAGGGGTGTTCTAATCATGGCGACAACTAAGAAAAAAGGCAAAAAAGAAGAGTTAGAATTTAAAAGAGAAAGCGGTTGGATAAGAATAGATAATAAAACCAAGAGAGATATTTTCGCGTTTTCTGAATCTTATAAAAAGTTCATAAACCACTGCAAAATCGAAAGAGAAGTAGTTGAATATATCAAGACTGAAGCTGTTAAGAGTGGGTTTAAGAACATAAAAGAAGCAAGAAAGTTGAAAAAAGGAGACAAGGTTTTTTATGAAGTGAACTCAAAAAGCATTTACTTAGCTGTAATTGGCGAACCTAAATTAAAAGTTGTGATATCTCATGTGGATTCTCCTAGATTGGATTTAAAACCATTCCCTATTATAGAAGACGCATTGTCAGGCTTAAGTTTACTAAAAACGCATTACTATGGCGGAATCAAGAAGTATCAATGGGTTAATATTCCTTTAGCAATTCATGGAGTAATCATAACAAAAAAAGGTAAGATCTCTGTATCTTTAGGCGATGAGGATGATGATAAGACTTTTGTAATCAGCGATTTATTGCCTCATTTAGCGCAAAAGCAGATGGAGAAAACAGGAAAAGAAATTATTGAAGGAGAGAACCTAAGTATCATCTTTGGCAATATGCCTATCAAAGATAAAGGTGTTAAGGCTAACATATTGAAGATTCTAAATGAAGAGTATAAAATCAAAGAAGAGAATTTCGTATCAGCTGAGCTAGAAGTGGTTCCTGCATTTAAAGCAAAAGACGTTGGCTTAGATAAAAGCATGATTGGCGCATATGGCCACGATGACAGGTCTTGTAGCTTTGCGCTACTGTCTGCCATTTTAAAAGCGAACAATTCAAAGGAAACAGCAGTTGCATTGTTTGTTGACAAGGAAGAAATAGGTTCCGAGGGAAACACTAGCGCACAATCTGCGCATTTTATAAATTTCATTGAACTCATAAATGAAAAAGCTAAATGGAATAAGAGAACAAACGAGTTGTTAACAAGCGGAGAAGCAATCTCTGCTGATGTAACCTCTGCTTTTGACCCAATCTATCAAGATGTATTTGATAAACATAATGCAAGCTATTTATCAAGAGGAGTTTCGATTGAAAAGTACAATGGAAGTGGCGGAAAGTACTACGGCAATGATGCTAACGCAGAATTTTTGTTTAAAATAATTGATTTAGCCAACAAAAACAAGATAATCTGGCAGAGCGGAGAAATTGGAAAGATTGATATAGGCGGTGGTGGTACCGTTGCAGTATTCCTTTCAAAACTAGGTTTTGAAGTAGTGGATGCAGGCATACCTGTTTTAGGAATGCATTCACCTTATGAAGTCATAAGCAAACTGGATTTATATTCAGCATATCAGTTATACAAGGTGTTTTTAAATGGAAAGTGAAGATACAAAAGTAGAACAGAACATAGAAAAAGAGGATTTCCAAGAAAAAGATAACAATTATTCATATCTCGAAGAAGAGAACAAACTACTCAAGGCCACTATAAATCATCTAAGAAGGGAGCTTTATAGATTAAAGGAGCCGCCATTAATGATTTCTGAAGTAGTTGAAGTTATGAAGGACAAAGCGGTTATCTCAATCTCCAACGGAAACAAGTTTGTAGTTAATATTGCTACACCTCTCGTAAACAAGATTAAAGCAGGCGATCACGTTCTAGTAGACCAGAAGAACTTAAACATTGTGGATAAACTAGCAAAACCTGTTGGAGAGATGAACGCAGAGAAGTTTGCTATCATTGAAAAGCCAAAAGTGTCTTGGAAAGATGTAGGCGGTCTAGATTCTCAGATTCAAGAGTTGAAAGAGGTTATAGAACTGCCTCTGAAAAAACCCACCTTGTTCAAAAAAGTTGGAATAACCCCTCCTAAAGGCGTCTTGCTTTACGGCCCACCTGGCACTGGTAAAACTTTGTTGGCTAAGGCTGTAGCATCATCAACAAACTCTACTTTTATAGAATTGGTTGGCTCCGAACTTGTGCAAAAGTTTATTGGAGAAGGAGCTAAATTAGTTAGGGAACTCTTTGAGATGGCAAAAGCTAAAGCGCCTAGCATAATTTTTATTGACGAGCTTGACAGTATTGCTGCCAAAAGAATTGAGTTGGGAACAAGTGGAGAGAGAGAGGTTCAAAGGACTTTTATGCAGTTGTTAGCCGAGATTGATGGGTTTAATAATCTTGATAATGTTAAAGTCATTGGTTGTACTAACAGGAAAGATATACTAGACCCTGCAATCTTGAGGCCTGGAAGGTTGGATAGGCTGATCTATGTACCTCTCCCTGATTTAGAAGCAAGAGCTGAAATCTTTAAGATTCATACAAAGAATATGAACTTAAGTAGAAATGTCAAACTAAAAGAACTTGCTGAATTGACCGAAAACATGTCTGGCGCAGAGATAAAAGCAATCTGTACTGAAGCAGGATACTTTGCTATTAGAGATAACAGGGTTAAAATTACTAAAGATGATTTCATAAAAGCTATAGAAAAAGTGAAGGCTGTTGAAAAGGTAGAAGGACAAGATTACATAAAGATGTTTGGTTAGTTCTTTTTTTTTGTTTTTTGAATTGTTTTATCTAATTCTGAATTTAGATAACTTAACAACAAATTAATGAAAATAAAAACCCTCAGGAGTTACTTCCGCTCATCATCTATCAGTGGGTGTTCACCTCATCACAGGGTTAATTTTAAAACTCTTTCAAGCTTTAAATAAGTTTTGAAAATCTGTAAAACCAAAATATAAATAAATAGGAGGACTTCTTGAAAACTAAGAATGAAATATGTCAGAGTTCCAAAGGAAAAAGCGAGCATCATTAAGGAACTAAATAAAGTTATGGATAAAAAAAGGAAGATCGTTTCAGATGAAAATTTTGTATTCGTGCCTGTTTCTGAAAACAAGATTGATATTGAAATAAGCAAAGTTTTAGAAGAGAGCGGTTCAGAAATAGTGAGTGAGGAAGAATTAAGTCCTGAACTAAAAAAGAGTGCAAAAGCGTCTAATAAAGGAAATAGTCTAAAAGACTTGCTAAAAGAATACTTTAGCGATGAAGAAATTGAAAGAATAAAAACATCTTATGATATTGTTGGCGACATTGCTATCATAGAAATTGATGACGAGTTCTTAGACAAAAAAGAGATCATAGGAAATGCAATTCTTAAAGCGAACCCTCATGTTAAAACAGTTATAAAGAAAAAAGGCAAACATGAAGGTATTTTTAGAGTTCAGAAGTATGATTATGTATGCGGAGAAAACAAATTTGAAACAATACATAAAGAAAATGGGGTATTGTTAAAACTAAAAGTTGACGAGACTTACTTTTCTGTAAGAATGGGTAGTGAAAGAAAGAGAATTATTAATCAAATAAAAGAAAAAGAAGATGTTTTGGTAATGTTCTCAGGTATAGGTCCTTATCCAATAGAGATAGCAAAAAACACCAAAGCGAGAGTAGTATATGGAATTGAACTAAATCCTAATGCTCATAAATATAGCATAATAAACAGATTTTTAAACAAAGCATGGAATTTTTTACCAATATTGGGAGATGTTAAAGAAGTCAGCAAATCTTTTTACTCTTATTCTTTCGGAATAAAGAGCTCTATAAATCCTACCGAATTAAAAAATAAATTAGAAAATAATGTAAATAACAACTTTTCAGTCATTGAATTATACCTTACACATGAAGATTTAACAGAAAATGATGATGAGATTCATAACCTCAACAATCTACTCAAAACGATTGATGATTTAAAAGAGAAAGGAAAGAATGTTTTTTTGCACATTCCAATGCCCCTAAAGTTTGAACCTCTTGAAGGATATCTTAATGAGTTAAGGATACTTGGAAAAATTGCTAAAGAGAAACAATGTCAGATCATTGTGCATTTGCCACCTGAAAAGGTTGTTAAAGAGAACGAAAAACTAAGAATTGTTTTAGATAAGTTTTCAGATTATTTCTATCAAGAGAACCAGATCAAAGATGAATTTCTAAGAACCTTTGATGGTTTTAACAAGTTTAAGGATTTGATAAAGAACGTATGTGTTGATGTTAGCCATTTGGGACTTGTTTTAAAAGATACTGAAAAAGTGAAGGCTGAGATTAAAAAGTTCTCTGAGAATTTCAATTGCTATTTTCATTTAAACAATTATTTAAATAATACAGACTCCGTAGAATTATATAAAGGTGCATTGGACATAAAAGAATTTCTTGACTTGTTAACCTTTGGTGTTGTCGAAGTAAGAAACAGCGATGAATTAATTAGTAAAGAAATAATTGATTCTTTTAGATGGCTCAGTAATCACAAAAAGGAGTTTGACAGGATACTAATGCCTCTTCCAAAAGGTGGAGAGCACTTTTTAGATGATGCTCTAAGTTTAATCAAAGATAAAGGAATCGTTCATTTTTATGACTTTTTGCATGAGACTGATTTTGATTTAGCTATTGAAAAAATAAAAGAAGCTTGTAAAAGAAATTCTATGGACTTTAAAGTTTTGAACTTTGTCAAGTGCGGACAACATTCTCCAAAAACTTATAGAATCTGCGTTGATTTTCAGGTGTTTAAAAAGTAGTAAATAAAATTAAAAACATCAAGAACAAAGCTAAAAAAACAAGCATTAAATTTTTGTTGATTTTCTTTTCATAAGAATAAACTACAAAAGACAATAGTAGCAATGCAAAATGTTCTTTAAAAGCAATTAAACTCAAAGAAAGAGTAATTAAAAATAGTAACAGGGAACCTGTAAAAACAAAAAGATGTTTAGTTATAAAGTTTTTAGTTTCTAAAATATCAGCACTATTCCTAAAGTAAAAGATGTTAAACAGCTGGCTTAAAAAGGAAAATGAGACAATAATCAGCACTAAAGCGGTTATTAAACTGTAGGTGTTAGCCAAGTATAGCAGAAGATAAATTAATGCTATCAAAGATAAAGCTGGGATAATGTTTATGACTTTAAACTTAAGTTTGTTGCTAAAGAAAAAAGGCAAAGTCAAGCCTACTGGGATTAAGTATAACAAAACAAGCAGTTGGTTTGGATTTTGAACTAGGCTTTTTATCAGAACTATGAGAGATAAGAATAGTATGAAATAAGCATAATTCTGCAATCTAAACCTTGCGGATTTCAATTCCGATAAAAAGATCATCAAACCAAACAAGAAAAATCCTGATATCAGCAAGCTAAGCAAAACATCCTTGAATAAAAAAGTATATTTCGTAAAGAACAATAAAGGAATGATGAAAACAAGCAACAATAAAGAGGTAGCAGAAACAAACTGAACCATCTTTTTCTTATCATAATAGACCTTTCTTAGGCCTAACTCTGTTAGGTAAACCAAAACTAAAGACAATGCCATAAAAAACCAAGATATTATATGTGCCATTAAAACCACCTGCTTAAACTGGATTGTTTATTTTTATGAAATGATTGCAAGATTTCATCTATTTTTTTATTCACTCTGTCTTCAGAGAATTCAAATTCTTGTACCAACAGCTTTATAATCTTTTCTCTATTGAGAGGCTTAAATTCAAAGTTAACATCTTCTTTTACTTCAGGATTCTTAAAGATTTCAAAAACAGATTTCCAAGAGAAATCATAAAGCTCGTCCCACTTTAAATCCAAAAATAGTTTGTCAAAATCAGAGTATTGCTTTACTAATTTTAGGGCTTTTTTAGGGCCTATGCCTGGAATACCCTGTGGATTAAAATCTGTCCCAACAAGAATAGCAATAACAATCAATTGGTCCTGATTTAGTTCTAATGAAGAAAGTACTTTTTCTAGAATAATCTTCTCGGGTTCTACCTTTAAATATATTGGCTTATTTGGCAATTTTTTCCTGCCTGAGATTGAGAGGTTTTTCAATAAAACGTTCGCGCCGAAAAGCAGGGAATCGTAATCTTCGCTAGCAACAGCATATGCTAATCCTTTTTTTACTAAAAATGCAGCTTGAGCTTCGCCTTCACTCAGAGCTTGAATATAAGGGACACCCATTGCTTCCAAGAGCTGTTTGCTTTGTTCAACCATTTCTTGGGTTAAACTTGCGGTGCGCATAGCGTATTTCTTATAATCCTCTATTCTTTCTTCTTCTTGAGCAAGCAACAAAGCTTCTTTGGCTTTTTCTTTTTCTTTTCGTCTTCTTTCCTGCTCTTTGAGCTTCAACTCAGGAGATTTTCCATCAAAAACATAAACTGGTTTAAGACCTTCCGCTAAGAAGTTTGCTGTACGAAAGAACAAACCTGATAAATGACTTGTAATCCTGCCTTTAGAATCCATCAAAGGAGTGCCATCATATTGTCTTATGGTTGTCAAAAACTTATAGAGAAAATTAAATGCGTCTATTGCTATAATTTTGCCATCAAGTTCTTTTAGATTTAATTCCTCATGAGGCACGAGGTCTTTTAGATTAACACCCATAATACCTAATACAAGAATGTATTATTTATATATCTTTTTATGCGTTTTATGAAATCTCTAAAAAGTTAAAAAAGAACTAGACCAATTTCTTGATAACACTACCTTTAAACTTAGTTGAAATTTGTTCCTTCGCTTTTTTGGTCAAATCACCAGAGGTTATGAAAACTAAGGGCAATCTTTTATTTAAAGCCTCTAAATATGCAGGACTAATATCTTTGTCTGAGATGCGTTTTTTGTCTATACAATAAACGTAGTATGAAGTATTGCCAAGAGGAGATTCATATAAAACAGTAAACTCTGCTTCCTTGTCTTTTTTTATGATGTTTGAATTAAGAATCTTTATGTTGTTCTGATTAAAGAAATTAACAACTTTTGCAATAAAACCTTTGGGTTTCTCTTCGAACAATTTTGTTTCTTGGTTTGGCTTTTCCTCTGGTTCTTCTAGAGTAATCTGTTTATCCTCATTTGGTTGTTTTTCAGGTTTTCCAGGTTTTTCAGCACTTGTAGCAGCTTTGGATTCTTCAGTTTTATTTTCCAGAGGTTTCTCTAAATGCTGCTGATTAGGTTGAGCAGGCTGAGTTTTTTGTTCTTTATTCTGTTCATTAAACCTTTCAGAAAGGATTCTCTTAACATCGTCGTTTGTTACATTATAGAACTTCCAGTACCTTTCGCTTTCTCCTTTTGGGTTTATGACTTCAATCAAGACAGCAAAATCCTTAATATTTGATAATGCAACCCTTAACGCAGGAGGCAAGTCAGAATCTTTTAATAGTTTGTGCTGTTTTAGCAGTTCAAAAGCTTCTTTCTCTATACCTTTAAGATATGTTGAAAAGGTCTCTAATTTGGATTTCTGGGAAGGAATATAATAAACAGGACCCGAACCCACTTTCAAATGAGATACTGCTAGCAAACCCCTTGAAACTAACTGCGAAAGCATTGCACCAGCAATAACTGAAGAAACCTTAAACTCGTTGACAACATCTCTTGTCAATACATAACCTCTCCGTTTTACAAAGTCCAAAACCTTGTCTGCTAAAGAAATCATAGTCTCAACCATTTTATCTCATAATATGTTATGCTGCCTTCATCGTCTGAAATTGCTAACAGAATCCTCTTTTTGGTCGTATTTGCTACTCTGTTCTTTGAAGCGAACTCGTGAGCAGGCACCTTGTCATTTTCTGTAATACAATAAACCAACCATTTGGCGTGCTCTTGACCTGGGAGTTTGCCTTTATCGTAAACCCTGAAATCCGAACCGAACTTCAATCCTGATTTAACAACATAACCTTTGTTCCTTAAATCCCTAAAAACCCTGTATTTTATGTAGAAATTCGAAATGTTCCTTCGGGCAAGATTCAAGAAATCATCTTTAGTTATAATCCTATTTTTTGTATCGTATATCTCTATCAAATTCTTTTCTAAAAGGTAAAAAGCCTCAAAAAAAGAGAGGTAAAAGTAACCATCCTCTTTATAACCATAACCCTTCTTAACTATCAGATCATTAGCTTCTGAACCTTGTTGAAGCAGAATATGTTTCTTAAAAAACAACGCTTTAAGTTTTTCTTTCATAAACTAAACTATAGAAAAAAGCTTTTTAAAAACTTTGTTTTTTATTTTAAATTAAAAAAACTAAAAACCCTTATCCAACAAAAACTCTAACAAAGGTTTCAATTCAAGCTCAAATAAAGCTACAGGCTGCTGAATTGTAAAGTTCTCCAACACTTGGGGATGTAACTCTCCAATAACTGCTAATTCTTTACCTGTTTCTTTTAAAAATACCTTGGCTGAACGGCCTTCAATGAACATTTTGTCGTTATATTCATTATATTCTAAGTTGAGATCAAAATCTCTAGCCAAAGCATCTAAAATTTGCCTTATCTTAGTATAATCAGCATCAGAACCTGCCAAAGCAACGCATAGCCTTTCCTCTTCAAGAATTGTGTTCTTTTTAGGGATAAAAACTGTACCAATTTCAAAGATTTTCTGAGGATACTCATAATGCTTGTTTCTCTTAAAGGTATTCAAAATAGAAGGAATTAAGCTTCTTCTTAATACCGAAAAATCAATGCTCCATGAGTTTCTTAGGTTAACTACTTCCCAGGACTTTAAGATCCCATTAGTTTCATCATTAGGATTGCTTAAACAGTAATTTTTCACTTCAATTAATTCATGGGCTATCAAGCTTTCTCTGATTTTTCTGGCTAAAATAGCTTCCTTCGACTCCTCAGCTACTGAGAACACTGGCGATAATTCTGAAGGGAAGTTGTTGTACCCATAACCTATTGCAACATCTTCAACTATATCAATTGGATGGATTATATCAATCCTATAAGGAGGAATATATACTTCGCTAGATTTTTCATCATAAATCAATCCCATTTTTTCAAGATACTGTTTTATTTCTTTAGGTTTAAACTCTAAACCAAGGTACTTTTTAACATACTCTAAATCAAGATGCATCTTTTCGAAACTGAAATCTGGGGTAACTCTCTTTCCGTCGGGATAAACTAATTCCATTTGATAAATTTCTGCGTCCATATCAATCAAAGCTGAAGTTATTATATTAACACCGTCAAGAACATCTTTGAAATAAAAGCCTGAACATTCTATGAAAACATCCTTTGTTTGTTCAGTAACCTTTCCAGTTAACTCTGAATTGATTATTGGAGGCATTGATAGAACATTATCGTTTGCATCTACAAATATTGGGAAGAGCTCTTTACCTTCAAGGAGATGAGCATACTCTTTGCCTTTTGGGTGTTGTTCTAAGATCTCTAAGGCTGACATTTCTTTAGTTTCACCCAGAGGAACAAACCTAATATCTTCGGGTTTTTTCGCAAGATATCTTATAGGCAACTTGATTTTTTCCAAAGGATAAATACCAATGGCTACTTTGTTTCTGTTTCTGCCAAAAGTAATGTGAAGTTTTTCCTGGATTTGAATGATTTCCTTAATCTTTTCGTCGTCAAGGTGTAAATTTTTTACAATCGCGCAAGCAGTGTAAGGCCTAACCTTAGAAACACTTTTATCAATTAAAACTTTGAAATCTTTTTCTGCTGGCTTGATCTTTTTTGACAACTCCAAACTCGGCTTGTCTATGCCTAAGAAGAATTTTAAAGCTCTAACAAACCCTCTCAAAGACAACAAATCTGGTCTGTTTGGAAAAACCTCAATAGTAATCTCAGAATCAGTAATCACCTCTAAAGCAACACCCATACTATTAACTATCTCGTTTAGTTCCTCATCTGATAAGGTTTTACCAAGCAATTCAAACAATTCGTGTTTTTCAAAGCTTATTGTAGGCATGTGAAATCACCATAAGGTTAAAATTTAATGAAGCGTTTTATATTCCTCAACATCTGCAAATCATTCTTGTAAATCTCTCTAACATCCTTTATATTGAAGTAAGGCACTATAATCCTTGCAAAGCCTAAACCCCAAGCCAAAACAGGAATCTCTTTTCCAATCAAGGTTTTTGTAACTTCCGGTCTAAAAATACCCGCTCCGCCGAGTTCTAGCCAAGTATCTCTCTCAGGGACATAAACTTCTATTTCAACAGATGGCTCTGTGTAAGGGAAGTATGCAGGCCTTAATCTGATATTATCATAACCCATTTTCTTATAGAACTGAATAAGATAACCCCTCAAATTAATAAAGTTCGCATTAGGGTCAACCACAATTCCTTCAACTTGATAAAACTCAAATAGATGCTTCCAATCCCAGGTTTCATTCCTAAAAATTTTGGATACTGCAAAGAACTTAGCAGGGATGTCAGATTCTTTTAAAGTTGCTATCGTTCTTGCTGACAGTACAGTTGTATGAGTCCTTAAAATAAGCTTCTTAGAAAGTTCTGTATCAAAAGGATGCTGCCAGCCTTTGCTTCCAGTATCAGAGCCATTTTCGTGAACAGATTTAACTCTCTCAAGGATCTTTTTATCTATTTCTGCTTTGTACTTGTCATCTAAATAGAAAGTATCCTGCATATCTCTTGCAGGATGGTCTTGAGGTACAAACAAGGAATCTAAATCCCAGAAAACGCTTTGAATTAAATTTCCAGTCATCTCTCTAAAACCTAAATCAAGCCAGATTCTTTTGATATAATCTATTGCTTCATTCGTGAAATGGATTCTGCCTGAGTACTTCTTAGGAACATTGACTTTAACATCGAAATGCCTGAAAGAAACATCTTTCCAAGAGCCGTCCTTTAACATCTCTTGGGTAAGCTTGTCCGCAAAGTTATACTTCTTTAGCTCATCTTTTAGTTTTAATGTTTCTTTTGCTACAGTAATAAGCCAGTCTTTCAATTCGATAACTTTCAAAATGTCTTTTCTTTTTCTTAAAGAGTCGTAAGCAAGTTTATCTTCAGGACTTAATTCGTCAATAGATACTTGCTTATTCTCTTTAAATTTATCCAAGAAGTTTTGTTCAACCAATCCTTTTTCTAAAAGCAGTTTTCCATTTTTAGTTATCTTAAACTTGAAACCTGGTAAAATATCAACTGCAAGTTTCTTTTTTAATAAGCCTAGAGAAACATTAAATTCCTGCTCGTTTAAATGAGCGAGCTTCATAATTTCTTCTTTTGAAAGTTCTTTTTCAGATTTTAATGCTTCAAGAAACCTTTTTTCAGGCAAACCTTTTTCCAAATAAATTGTGCCGTTTTTATCTAAAGTTATCACTTTTTTTGCCACTTTTGAAAAATCTAAGAGCTTTTTATTATGGAGCCATTCGATGGCTCGCATTACTTCAACTTCTTTTAAATCAGAATTCTTAACTAACTCTTGAAGAGTTGTCTTTTCTTTTAGATTTCTTAAAACTGCAATCTCCAAGGGATGAAGCTTTTTTAAAATGTCTTGCATACTGAATGAAAATTTTAATTATATTTATATATTTTTTTGTAGAAGACTTTTACTTAAACAATACTTAGACAAATTAAATAAAACAAAAAGCAAAACAAAAGGATCTAAAAATGGATGAAAGCATACTAAAACTTAAAGGAGATGAAAATAAAATTAAGAAGATTATAGAAATATTTAACGCTGAGAAAAATGACGAATTTTTTCTCAAAAACAACAGAATTGGCAGGATTTTCGTGCCTGCTACAGGAAATGTTGATGCTAAAATAGCATTAATAGGTGAAGCTCCTGGAAGAGATGAAGAGAAGTTAAGAGAGCCTTTTGTAGGAAAAGCAGGCATGAATCTGAATTATGTTCTTGAGAAGGTTGGGTTAAACAGGAACGAATTATATATAACAAACATCTTCAAATTTAGGCCATTTGACAATGAAGGAAAAAACAGAAAACCGAATGCTAAAGAATCTTCAAGAGGGCTGTTTTATTTAAAAAAAGAACTGAAAGTCATTAATCCTCGTTTAATTGTTTGCTTAGGCGCAACAGCTGCAAGCACGCTCTTAGGAAAAAGTATTTCTATGAGGAGTTCTGTAAACCAACTTTTTTCATTAGACTCATTCAAGGTTTTGATTACCTATCATCCTTCACCATTCAACTTCAATAGAAAAGAGTTACAACAAAGCATAATTGAAAGTTTTCAATTGATTAAAGAAATCGTTAATCAAATCTAAATTCTATGATTTTTAGAGCATGTAAAAAGAGCATTTTAAGAAAAATAAAATAAAAAATATTATCAATCATTTTTTGCATATTCGCAGATGTTTTTATAAACACACCACTTGCATAAATAAGACGGCCTTGGAATAAACTCGGTTGTTGATTCTATATCCTTAATCAGACTAACAACAAACTTTTCCAACTTCTTTAACTGCTCTTTTGTTCTAACAGAGAAAACTGTTTCATTGTGTTTCAGCATATCCCAACGCAGATATATCAAATTAGCTTCAGGAAAGTTCCTTAAGACCCAAATAGAGTACATAGCTAACTGCCTATCTTTATCAGCTTCCTCATGAGTTTTCATGCGGTTGTTTGTTTTGTAATCAATAACATAAAAGTTGTTTCCCTTGTCTTTCGCAAGACGATCAATCTTAATATGATATTTGCTTCCATCAATTAACTCAATTTTCTCTTCTGTCTCAACTGCAACAGTCTTAAGGTCATTAAACGGATAATTCCTGTTATAATATTCAGAAATCATCTTAGCCCCTAGAAATTTATACAAAGGCAATTTATCCGGCTGATTAACAAGAATATCAGAATCCCAACCCTCTTCCCACAACATATCATAGATTTTTAGTAGCTCGCCTTTTGGGATGATTTGGTTGGTTTCAAGAATGCGTTTGAACAGTATTTCCAAAACCTTGTGGACAATTTCTCCAACAAAAGCTTCAACAGTTTTTCTGTATTCAACAGGAACTTTGTCTATGTACTTAAGTTTATACTTGTAAGGACATTGTTCAAATGTCTGCAATCTTGAATGCGAATATACAACCATAAAAGCATGTCCTCTATCTAGTTTTAAAAAGTTTTCTCTTGTATCTGTCCTATTAGAGTTCCCTGTTCTTTAAGCCAAAATGCTTATCGAGATGTTCGCTAATCTTAAAGACCTCTTCGAAAATATCATCAACCTCTTTCTTTATTTCAGAAATAGTCCTCAAAAGAGAAGAACTCCTTAATTTGATCAGATTCTTATCCCTAGTCAACAAACCCAAATCTATAAGAGAACGAAGATGATAGTTTATTGTCCCCCTTGATAAAGAGAGTTTATCTGCTAATTCATCGCTTGTAATTCCCCTGCCTTCAATCTGCGAATAAAGGATAGTTTTAAGCAGTTTTATTACAGTTTTGTCTATATCTCTTCCTGAAACTAGACCTAAAGTGTGGCAAAGCCAATCTAAATCTTTCTCTATATCATCCTCAACTGGGATTTCCAGTTTCCTTAAACTAATAGTCTTTGCCATTTTTATAAAGCTCACAGATATCTTGCCTCTGGGATTTATGAGATTTAATTAAACTTAGTTAAGATTATCCTATTATTAATTCTTTCTATGAGAACCCATATTTAAAATTTTCGGTTTTTTGTAAATATGATTTTAACAAAATTAAAAAGAAATTACTAAAAACGAAACATTTAAATATAAGTTAATAACATTTATACACTAAGTAAAATGAAACGGAGGTGAGAACATGGCACCATGGAGCTTTTGGGATGAGTTTAGAAGGCTTCAAGAAGAGATGGATAGAATGTTTGAGAGAGTCTTTGGTAGAGATTATGTTTATGATGTACCTCAACTAACACATTACGGCAGAAAAAATGAATGGGTTCCTGCGGATTACAGAGAACCTTTAGCAGACATATTTGAGACTGACAAAGAGATAATTGCTACCATTGAACTTCCTGGAGTTGATAAGAAGGATATTGATGTAAATCTAAGAGATGACGGCCTAGAAATAAAGGTTGAGAAAAAAGATGAGCACAAACAAGAAGACAAGAAGAAAGGATTTTACAGAATTGAGAGAAGATACAGCGGATTTTACAGGTTCATACCATTGCCAGAGTATGCAGACAGAAGCAAGATTGATGCAACATACAACAATGGTGTTTTAGAACTAAGGATCCCTAAGATAAAGAACACAAAAAACAAAGGAAATAAAATCCCAGTCAAGTAAGCCTTATTTTATTTTATCTTTTTTTAATTTGTTTCATGGTCCTCATTCACGAGATTTCATGTTGTTTCATTTTTTAAAATAAAAATTCAACCAAAAATTGCAATAAAATGCAATAAAAATCAAGGAGGTGATTATCATGGTCAAGGAAAACAATCAAAAGGAAATTAAGCTTACTGTAGCGGAAGCTTTCCAAATGGATGTTGGACGAGGAACTGTAAGGATTCCGTCCACAATTATGAGGGAGTATGGAATTAATGCAGGCGACATTGTAGAAATACAAGGAAAATCTAAAGCTGTCGCAATAGTTTGGAGAGGCAGACCTGAGGATGAAGAAAACAACATCATTAGAATGGACGGCACTTTGAGATTTAATGCTCAAGTCTCCATAGGAGAAACTGTCATTATCAGAAAAGTTGATGCCAAGCCTGCTGATAGTGTAACCATTGCTCCAGTTGAACCTGTTGAATTTATTGGAGACCCTAAAGACTATTTCCACAGGAAACTTATTGATAAGCCTGTAATACAGGGGCAAAAGATTGTGCTTGATGTACTTGGCACGCAATTGCATTATGTAGTAACCAAAACCCAACCTAAAGGTTGCGTAGTGATAACTCCTGAAACTGAACTAGTTGTATCTCATAATGTAGTTAAGCCAGAATCTTTGAAAGTGCCAACAGTGTCTTACGAAGATATTGGAGGTTTAGACAAAGAAATTGAATTGATCAGAGAAATGGTGGAGATTCCAATAAAACATCCTGAATTGTTTGAAAAACTAGGAATCGGTGCTCCAAAAGGCGTTTTGTTGATTGGTCCGCCAGGTACTGGCAAGACTTTGTTGGCTAAGGCTGTGGCTTCAGAGTCTGATGCAAACTTTTACTCAATAGCAGGTCCAGAGATAATGAGCAAGTATTATGGTGAAAGTGAAAAGCAGTTAAGAGACATATTTGAAGAAGCCAAGAAAAACGCTCCAAGCATAATTTTCATAGATGAAATTGATAGTATCGCGCCTAAGAGAGGAGAAGGCAAAGACCAAACTGAAAAGAGAGTAGTTTCACAGCTATTAACTTTAATGGATGGATTGAAAGGCAGAGGAGATGTTGTGGTAATTGCTGCAACCAACAGGCCTGATGATATTGACGAGGCTTTGAGAAGACCTGGCAGATTCGATAGAGAAATCAGAATCATGCCACCTAATGAAAAAGGTAGGAAAGAGATACTTATGATCCATACAAGAGGTATGCCTTTAGCAGATGATGTTGACTTAGATGATTTAGCTGCCAGAACAATAGGTTTCACAGGCGCTGACCTTGAAGCATTATGCAAAGAGGCTGCAATGAAAGCAATAAGGCCTTTCATTAATAAAATCAAGGATAGTGATGAAAAACTTCCAGCAGAAGTTTTAGACCAGATTAAAGTAAAAATGGAACACTTTAATGAAGCTTTGAAGATGGTTGAGCCTTCGGCTATTAGAGAGGTTATGATAACTAAACCTAAGACTACTTGGGAAGACATCGGCGGTTTAGAAGAAGCTAAACGCAAACTACAAGAGATGGTAGAATTACCATTGAAGAGACCTGATTTGTTTGAGAAAGCAGGAATTAAGCCACCAAAGGGCATTATATTATATGGTCCACCTGGCACTGGCAAGACTTTGTTGGCTAAGGCTGTGGCTAACGGCGCAAATGCCAACTTCATTGCGGTTAAAGGACCTGAGTTAGTGAGCAAATGGGTTGGCGAGAGCGAAAAGAGAATTAGAGAAGTGTTCAAAAAGGCAAGGTTGCTTGCGCCATCAGTTGTATTTTTCGATGAGTTCGATAGCATATCAAAAGTCAGGGGAAGCTCTTTAACTGATGCAACTGAGAGAATGGTTAATCAATTATTAACAGAAATTGATGGCATTGAAGAGCTTGAAAAAGTAGTAGTGATTGCTGCAACTAACAGGATTGATTTGATTGATCCATCATTACTAAGGCCTGGAAGGTTCGATTTCAAGCTTGAGATAGGCTTGCCAGACAAGAAGAGCAGAGAACAAATCTTCAAGATCCATACAAGAAACATGCCGCTTGAAAAAGGATTAGACCTAAATGAGTATATTGAAAAGAGCGAAGGTTGGAGCGGTGCAGACATTGAAGCGTTATGCAGAGAAGCTGGTATGAATGCTATCAGAGAAGCTTTAGAAAAGAATACTGACAAGGTTGTTGTAAGAAAGGAACACTTCGACAAAGCTTATGAGACAGTACTCAAAGAAATAAAGCATAACTAAAAAA
>JASKKU010000028.1 GCA_030154045.1 Candidatus Woesearchaeota archaeon | reverse complement strand
ATGCAAAATGTGTTTATAGTGAAGACGCAAAAGTAGATTTAATTGTTTTAAACGATGATGAATGTCCTATTTGTGATGTCTCTGGAATTATGAGTGTTAACAAAAGATACTTCCCAAATCTTGTAGTAAAGGACGTTGAGGCAGATAGTGACGAAGGAAAGAAGCTTATTAAAGAGTATAATATTGAGC
Source organism: Candidatus Woesearchaeota archaeon (assembly GCA_030154045.1). Classification (GTDB taxonomy): domain Archaea; phylum Nanobdellota; class Nanobdellia; order Woesearchaeales; family JASKKU01; genus JASKKU01. The sequence continues at coordinate 5,891 of JASKKU010000028.1, read as the reverse complement.
ACTTGCCTGCATACATATTTAGCGATAATATTACAAAGACAGCTTCTTGGCAGAATAATCCAAGCTTATCAAGATTTTTTGTAAAGGTTGATGATAAGTATCTATTGAGTGATAGAGCTGTTGGTTCAACTTGGCCAGCAGACCCAGACAAAAGACAAGAATACTTCGATTTGTTGAAAAATTATCCTCAGAAGAACCTTGAAGTATTGAATTATACTTCAGGTAAGCCAAGATTGGATTACTTTGTTATGTCTTTTTGTCCTTATGGAAATCCAGCAGAGGAAGCTGCTGAAAAGATTTATTCTCTGTTAGGAGACAAGGTTGAGATTGTTCCACATTATATCTTGAGCGTGAATGATGATAAAGTTTCTTCATTGCATGGTACACAAGAGGCTAACCAGGATATTAGAGAACTTTGTGCTTTGGACTTGTTTGGCTTGAGAAAGTTTTTTGATTTTGTTATAGCAACAAACAATAAGTGTAATTCTCAAAATGCAGATACCTGTTGGGAAGGAGCAGCAAAGGACGCTGGTCTTACTGATTCAGAGATTGCACAGATTAAGAATTGCTTTGATAATAGAGGATTAGAAATTGCGAAAGAGCAGGAGAACTTAAATTCTGAGCTTTATACCTTATATAATGGAAACTTGGTGAATCCATCAGCTTCCCCAACTTTTTTGATTAATGGACAAACATATTCAGGTAGCAGAGATGCAAATTCGATAAAGGAACAGCTTTGCAACTTGTTTAATGACAGTGATAAACCTTCAGAATGTAGTGAAACAATAGAAAGCTCAGGACAAACAACACCTCAAGGAAATTGTTAATTTTTTGTTTTTTTCTTGTTTTTCTAACTTTCTAATTTTTTGTTTATTAAATTTAACAAAAAATATTTAAAACGGTTCTGTGTTATTATTTTGATTGTTTTAATTATAGGGGAATAAAATGAAAAAAATGTTTAGAAACTCATCTCTTGATAATAAGGTTGACAAAGAGTATAGCTTTTTCAAAAAGGCTGTTAAAAAGGCTGCAGATATTGGCAAGAAAACAATAATAGGTATTGCAGCTTTTGCTTTATCTTCGTGCGTTAGTCCAACAGGAGCAATACCCCCAGGTTCAAATAATAATGGAGGTAATGGTGGGAACAACAATTCTCAAAACATTCAAATCTATAATGTGCAGTTTTATCAGGAAACAGAGGGCCTTAATGTTGGTGATGTAGGTTTATCATTTAATTTGGATGCTTTTGATGCTACTCAAGTAATTTTTGGGATATATGGTAGTGATGGTTTTAAGCATGAAGAGATTTTTAACGCTCCTCCAGGAGAATCCGAAGTTCATATGTTTCATCAATCAACAATCGACACAAGGATTCAAGATCTAAATTTAGTTCCTTATGAACTAACAATTATCGCAACAAATGTGTATAATCCTCTTCAGACAACTAGTTTTTCAACAACTCTAGAGAGTCCTACGCCACATATTGCTAAGAAAGCTCCAGATGTAGTTAATACTCTTGAATCTTTGCTTCAAAATTATTATCTTTTGACTTCAGAGTACAGTTATATAGTTACTATTAGAGATAATGAAGATCCTACCTTAAAGTATTACTTTATCGTTAGGGGAGTTGAGTATTCTTATAACGAAGTTGAATTCTCTATATCTGATTACCAAGGAGGCTGGATAAGATTTTCTGCTCCAACAACAGGAGATTCAACAGTTGTTGAATATTCCCTTCAAGAAGAATACCCTTTTGATTCGTATTCTTCAACTGCGACTGTTGAAGATATACTTAATTCTGCAAGAATTGAGTATGAAACTGTTGATGCTAGTACAATTAGAGCGCCATTGCCTAGAGAAATTTTCAAACAGGCTTTAGCATTAGCTAGAACTGATGATTCAGTAAAACCACTCTATGATCAAAAGACTTTTATTAGCGGCCATGATAATACAACTTTTGTGGATTCAAAAAGATATTATAATCAAAATATTATGAGCGACGATGTTGTGGAAGAAATAAAATACTTCTATAATCGAAATCAAGAGACAAATCTTGTAGATGCTATTGCCTATAGTACAGAGACAGGTAATATCTTATTGATTGGTGGGGATATTTCTAACTATTATCCACTTGAAGGTAAGGTTGTGATAAATTCGCCATTTATATTTGTGGGAGATGTCCCTGCTGTTTATTTTGGAGTTGGAGTTTCAACATGGCAGGATAATATTAAGGTAGATAACGGCGCAGCGACATATTATAGTCTTTATGACTTGCCTCAGGAGTACAAAGATTATGCAGAAAATAAATTAGATGAATTAGAGGCTTTTATTCTTGGATTACAGTAAGATTTTTATTATTTTTACTCTTTTTTTGGTTTGTTCTGTCTTATTTTTCTTCATTTCTTAAACTCTTTGATAAGATTTATAAAACAAAAGTTTATCTCAAAATCTCTCGCGGATTAATTACTCTTGTTTTAATTATATTGCTTTGGTGATTCTTATGAAAAAACATAAAGAACTGACCGAAGGTTCAATAGTAAAGGCTATATTCAAGATTTTTGTTCCTGTAGCGATAGCTAATTTGCTTCAAACAGCGTATAATATGACTGATACTTTCTGGGTAGGAAAGCTGGGAGCGAAAGCTATTGCATCAGTATCTCTTAGTTTTCCAGTTCTTTTCTTGTTGTTCTCTTTTGTGAATGGATTCACTCTTGCAGGCAGCATTTTAGTGGCTCAGTACAAAGGAGGAAAGAATCAGAGAATGATCAACTATATTTCTGCACAAACAATAACTTTTTCACTTTTAGCATCTTTACTTATTTCAATAGTTGGATATTTGCTGGCATCTAATTTAATGCAGGTGTTTACATCAGACCCTTATATCTTGAAGAACTCTATAGAATATCTCCAGACAATTTTTTTAGGTACCGTCTTTGTGTTTACATTTACAGCATTTAATTCTTTAATGCGGGGGGTAGGCAGTCCTAAAACAGCTACGAGGATTTATCTTATATCAGTTCTTTTAAATCTCATTTTAGACCCTCTTTTTATAAATGGCTGTTGTATTTTTCCAGCTTTAGGCGTTAAAGGTGCAGCATTAGCTACAATATTTACTCAGTCTTTAGCTTCATTCATTGCATTGTTCTTTTTATGTAGGAAAAAGGGGCCCATACAACTTCATTTCAAAGATTTAAAACCAGATTTTAATCAGATGAAGAGGTTAATTAAGATAGGTTATCCTGCTTCTTTAGAACAGATAATGAGGTCTTTTGGCGGAATGGCTTTGATTTTCTTAGTTTCTAAATTTGGAGCTGATGTTATTGCCGCTTATGGTATTGCAATGAGGTTGTTTGGTTTTGTTATTATTCCTTCGTTTGCGTTTTTTGTTGCAACCTCTACTCTAGTTGGTCAGAACATTGGTGCTGGCAAAAAGGAAAGGGCTAAAGAAACAGCAAAACAGAGTATGATTCTTGCGTTTTTAGTTCTAACAATTGAAGGTGTCTTAACTTTTGTATTTGCAGAACAGATTATAAGATTTTTTGTTAATGACCAGAATGTTATTTCCATAGGCAAGACTTTTGTAAGGCTTTTATCTTTTACCTTTGGTTTCCTTGGAATTCAGTTGGTTATTGAAGGTGCTGCAAACGGTTCTGGGAATACCAAATTGGCCATGATATTTGCTTTTGTTTCTTTGTTCTTTGTGAGACTGCCCTTAGCATATATATTGTCTTTAGGTTTAAAGCTGAAGGAATTTGGAGTTTGGTTGTCTTTTCTTATAGAGATTGTTTCTCTTAGTTTTGTTTATCTTTACATTTACGAGAAGAGGAAAGATGTTTGGTTTTCTAGAAAGCTTACTGAAGAAGATGTCTTGGAGTCTAAGACTGTAGAAGCAGTGGAAACTATTGATTCTGAGAAGGACTAAGCGCAGTTTGGATTTTTTTAATTAGAAACAAAAATTTATATATGTAAATCCATTGATTTTTTGGTATGATCCCAAGTTGGTTAATCTTTGCATTATTATCAGCGTTTAGTGCGTCTTTGGTTGCTATCTTTGGTAAAATAGGACTTAGGGGTTTGGATTCTACTTTGGCTACGACTGTTAGGGCTGTAGTAATGACCATATTCCTTTTGTTAGTGGTTCTCGTTCAAAGAAGATTTCTTGAGCTTAAGGAGATAGTTTTGAATAGCAAGGCGCTTTTTTACATAATCTTGAGCGGCGTGGCCGGCGCTTTATCTTGGTTGTTCTACTTCTTGGCTTTGAAGTTTGGAAAAGTTTCTCAGGTAGTTCCTATTGATCGGTTGAGCGTTATCTTTGCTTTGGTTTTAGCATTCTTGATTTTTGGAGAGAAACTGTCTTTGAGGGCAATAATCGGTGCAGTTTTCATTGTGGTTGGCGGTATTCTTGTGGCATTGGGATGATTGGAAAATTCTATAAACTAAGGTTGTTTCTAAGTTAAAGATGAGTTCAGAAGAAATCATAAATAAAACGATTGAGTTCGTTAAAGAGCAGCTTAAAAAGGTTGATGCTAGCCATGATTGGTGGCACGTTTATAGAGTTTGGAAGCTGGCAAAGGAGATTGCTGAATCAGAGAATAAAAAGCATGAAATAAACCTGCTTGCTGTTGAATTAGGGGCACTTTTGCATGATGTTGCGGACCATAAATTTTTTAACGAAGTTGAAGAATTAAAAAAGGTTGAAGGTTTTCTTGATTCTTTAAAAGTTGATGAAGACACAAAAGAAATTGTTTTAACAATTCTAAAAGATATTTCCTTTAAAGGCAAGCCTGAAAAGGTTAAGGATAAGCCAATTGAATTTCTTATAGTGCAAGATGCTGACCGTTTGGATGCTATTGGGGCAATAGGCATTGCAAGAACATTTAGTTATGGTGGTTTCAAAAGGCGTTTGATTTATGATCCAAGTCAGAAGCCAAAGAGATATAAAAGTAAAGAGGAGTATGTTAACTCAGATTCTTCTACAATTAATCATTTTTACGAGAAGCTTCTTTTATTAAAGGACTTGATGAACACGGAAAGTGGAAAGAAGATTGCGGAGCATAGGCATAAATTTATGGAGCAATTTCTTGAAGAATTCTTTAAGGAATGGGATGGACTTTGTTAGGAAATTAAGAAATGCCTCGCTCGGGATTTGAACCCGAGTCTTCGGCTCGAGAGGCCGAAATGATTGGCCGGACTACACCAGCGAGGCACCATTTATTTTGGGATTATGTTTGATTTTTAAAGTTTTTGATACTAAAGATAAGAGAACCTCTAAAAAGCTTTTATATTATCTTTTTTTGCTCTTTCAGAAAGTTTTCATAATTCCAATTTTTTATTTTATCTTCTAGTTTTAAACGGTTTAAGAATTCGTTTATGAATTCATAACATGTATCAGCAGGATCTTTATTTTCTTTTAAAATTCCTTTATCGATCATCTCTTTTCCTAAATTAAATAACCCATATCTCTTAAAGGTGCTGTCGTTTTCCTTGAAGTACTGTTTTAAAGGTTCTAAGTTGTTGTTTGATAAAGTATCGTAATTCAAGTTAAGCGCAACAAGATATGCTTTAAAGCTTTCGTCTAGTTTATAAATGCTTTGTGAAAGGTCTTCTGATTTCTTTTTGAGGTCAAGAATATAATTTTCAATTGAAGTTAATTCTTGTGGCTTTTTGATTATTATCTCTTTTGTTTTATATTCTTTAAGCTTAGATTCATAAAGTTTTCTTGCTTCTTTGAGTTTTTGGTTTAAAGCTTGGTTAAGTGAGAATAGTCTTTTTTTAAGATTGACTATCTTATCATCTCTTAAAAAGATTTCTCTTGTTGTTTCAATTAATCTGTTTGCTGCTTTTTCTTCTAAATTTTTAGCATTGATGAGATATTCTTTGAAGTCTGGGAG
>JASKKU010000027.1 GCA_030154045.1 Candidatus Woesearchaeota archaeon | reverse complement strand
TTTTTCACCTTTTATCTTAAAAGACAAAGTGTTTAGTGCGTCTTGAATCGTTGCTAGATAAGGAATTACATCCTTTTCTTTGTTCTTTTTGGCTTGTATTATAGCTCTTTTGATCATGTTGGTTGTTAGTCTCCTGCTCATAATGTCTCTTAATCTACTGGGTAAGTTATGTGCTTCGTCTATAATAATTATGCTTTTGTCAAGGCTTGCATTAATCTTGTTTAGAAAACTCATTCTTATTCCAGGGTTGAATATGTATTGATAGTCCCCAATGATGATGTCGCTTTTCTTTGCGAAGCTTAAAGCAATCTCGTAAGGGCAAAGTCTGTACTGTTCTGAATAATTTTTTATGTTTCTGAAGTTTGCCTCAGAATGGGATAACTGAGTTAAAATAAGTTTAGCTTCTGTGCTTAAATCAGCTTTATTCTTTGTTTTTGAATAAAACTCGCACTTTGAAGATTCCCTCAAACTTTTGCAGAATTCAGTGAATTCTCTTGATGATAAAGATGAAACATTGTCTTGCAGACACATCCACTTTTTGCCGAAGATATCAACTGCTTTGATATTAAAATTGTTTTTTTCATTTATTGCTCTTACTGTTTCTAAAACAATTTGATGCTGTGTATGTCTTGAAGTCAAGAAGAATATCTTAACTTTTTCTTCATCGGATTTATTTTTGTTATTTTCCAAAAGATATTGGATAGCAGGCACTAAAGAAGCTACGGTTTTACCTATGCCTGTTGGTGCGTTAATTAATATATGCTTCCTAGATTTTATGCTCTTGTAAACAGAATCCATTAAATCTTTTTGCGGTTCTCGTATATTCTCAAAAGGAAAAATATCAAACATACTAATAGGCTTTTCTAACTTATTTAAATTATTTTACTATTTTTCAGAAACCGTACTTGATTGGATATTGTGTTTTTGAATAATTCTGCCAAGATTTTGTGTTAAAGAATTCTGGATAGCAGTTTTCTTTGTTTTTCAAGAATTCTTCGAGTGTTGGAGTATTCTCATCAATCTCAATACTGTATGGTTTTGTTACCTTGATTTTGTTTAATCTTGGTTTAAGCTTGTTGTTTTTCTCAAAATCGTTGAATATCAAGTTGGTGATTTTATTGTAATAAAAGTGAGCAAGGACTTCGTTAGGCTGTGGAGCATATATTTTTTGAATATTGTATTTATCATCTTCTTCTAAAGAGATTTTGTTATAGTCCTTGTCAAAAAATATAACATATTTTACAAAATCTAGGGGAACATCTTCAATAAAAAGACCCCATTTGAAAACTTTATTGAGAGGCATAACCATGTTCTTTTCGAAACCATAAACCTTTATGCCTAAGACAACATTGCCTTTACCTTTTTCTAGAGATTCTTCTATTGTTGAGGCAGTGTAAACAGCATTGCCATATCTGCCACCGCTTTTTTTAATAAAACCGGATTTCAAAATCTGTTCAAGACTTTTTTCTGTGGTTGAATGAAAAAAGATGGGCTTGACTGATTTCATAAGAATCCAAAAAATATAGAAATATATATTTGTTATTGTTTAGTAGTAATTATTTTCGAAAATATGTTTTTATTTCTATAATAACTGGATGATATCATGCTATCATGCGTGTAATTTCATCCTATAAATATCAAAAAGTTTTTAAAACCCCTATAAATCCCAAAGAATGGGGATAATTATGGCACGATTGAGAAAAGGAGTTTGTTACAGAAGGCTTGAGAGACCTTACACGAGGGTTTCAAAGTATCGTCATTTATCTTTTGTAAAGGCAAGACCTCATGTGATTATAACTAAGTTTGACATGGGTAATGTTAACGGCAATTATGATGTCCAGATAGATTTGATTGCAAAAGACAGCTTGCAAGTGAGGCAACAACCTATTGAAGCTGTTAGGAGAGCCCTTGTTAGAGTCTTTGATAAAAAAATCGGTGCTTCAAATTATCATTTTAGGATTAGGAAGTTTCCTCATCACATTCTTAGAGAAAATCCTTTGGCAACAGGAGCTGGTGCTGATAGGTTGAGTACAGGTATGAAGCACTCTTTTGGAAAGCCTATTGGTGTTGCTGCTCAGGTCTTTGAAGGAGATCCTTTATTAACAGTAAAAACTAAAAAGCAGTTTGTTGATGTTGTAAGGCAAGCTTTAAAGATTAATAGAGCTAAACTTCCAGGCAGGTGGAGTATCATTGTAAAAGAGGTTTCACAATGAGTTCAGAAGAAGAGATGTCAAAAGAGGAAAGGATTGGTTTTCATAAGGGCGCAATTTCTGTCTTGGCTAAGGAGAGAGCAGAAATGTTGAGAATTGTTTCTGTAGTTGAGCAATTGATGCAGATGCATTTGAAAGCATTGGCTGATTTAGGCGTTGATTTGTCAGCAGTTAAAAAAGAGGCTGAAGAGAAACCTAGTGAAGAAAAAAAGGAAAAGAAACCAATCGATGAACTTTTAAGTTAAACCCTTTCTTTTTTTGGTAAATGATTAAAATTAAGTTTTTTGGTCATAAGAATATTCTGGGGTTACATTTTAACACTTTTGAATTCACTAAAGATTCTTTTGTTACAAAAAAAGGGGACTGTATTATAGGTGTTAATTCTGAATTTGATTTCTCTAATCTTACTCAATTTCTCGATAATCAAAAGAAAGTTAAGGTTAAAGGTTTAATCGTTGTTTATCTGAATGGACAGAGGTTTGAAGACACTTTTGAAGGGCTTCTGAATAAAAACTTTGATATTAATTCTAGAGAGCTTGTATTTAGAAAATCTGATTTTGATTCTAAAAGAACTTTGGTTGTTAGGTGCAACAAATCTGCTAAACAACTCAATAGAAGAATGATTGATGCTCTAAAAAGTCCTGAAGCTCAAGGGGAATGTTTGTTAGAGTTTGAGACTGTTGAATAAATAAGTAAAAAATTATCTTCTAACAATTGTATAAACATTTAATGTCCATTCGTGCTTTACGCAAGCATTGGCTTCATCACAAACCTTTACAGATATCTTCTTTTTTCCAATAGTTGTAGGTTTAAAGGTTAGTCTTCCTTCGTTGGTTTTTACTTTTACAAAACCTGGCAGGCTCCATTCATAGGTGAGCTTATCATTATCTTTATCATTTGCGTTTATCTCAAAAGTTATAGGTTTCAATACTCGCTGTTTCGTGTAAATCTCTGGAGAATAGTTTATAATCTTAGGTTTTAAATTGACATCTTTGACATAGATAGTTAAGTTATAACTGTTCTTTAAGTTGCCGTCGCTTGCGGTTATTGTTGATTTAAACACAGCTGTGTTTGTTTTGTTGCTGATTGTATAGTTAGGATGGAAGATTATTTTAGTACCTTCAATTTTGGCAAAATTCGGCAGGTTATCGCTTAAAATCCGGACCGTATCCTTATTTTTGTCATAAGTCTTTAATTTGAGGGTTCTTGATTCGCCTTCCCTTAAAGTTATAACATTTTCTTTGTCTTTTTTCAAGTTAGTTATCTCAGGAGCGAAGTTGTTTCTTTTTATGATAATATCTTGTACATATTTTCTTTCATAAATGCCGTCAGTTAAGGTTACAGTAACGTGGTGTTTGCCTGCATCACCCAGTTTGGTTTTGTACTCTTTTGAGTCAATCCAGCCTTTTACTTTATAGAAAAGCCAGTCTTTGTCTGGATCAGAGGCTTTTAAATCAATCTTGATTTTGTCAAGTTCTTTAGCTATAATTGGCTCAATTTCTTTGTTGATTTCAGGGGGTCTGTTTGAGTCTATAACAGTGATTTTTATGCTTTTGGTTGTTGTTAGGTTATTGCTCTTAGCAGCAATTGTTACATAGAAACTTTTTCTTGGGATTACTTTTAAGCCTGCGGCTTGTAAGGCTTTGAAGAACCAGTTCTTCTGGACAAAATTAAAGCCAGGGGCAAATATGAAATAGCCTTCTTTAATAGTTGAGCCGTTAGGTGCGTTTACAATCTCTAAAGAAACATTGTCTCCGTCAGGGTCAAAGGTGCTTATTCCGAATGAAAGGGTTTTGTTTTCTTCAACAAAATAATGTTCTTTGCTAGTTTTGATTTCAGGAGGTCTGTCAACATTTTTAACGATTATTTTTACTGTTTTTATGTCTTTGTTTAGACCGTCTGTTGCAATGACCTTTGTTAGATAAACGCCTGCATCAGAGTAAGTTGTTTGCCATTCTCCTGAGGAGTTTAATGGATATGAATAGATTATTTGTACTGAATCATTGTCAAAATCAAGAACTTTGGGCAATACTTTTATCTTTTCTCCTTCGTTTATTGTGAAAACATAATCCGCTGCACAAGCAATGTTAAAGGAAACAAGAGTTAAAACGATAAAAAATAAGTCTATCTTCAAGGTTTTTGAGTTCATTTTTTCACCTGATTATTCTTTAATAGCAATAATATCTTTAATGATTGGGAACCTGTTTACATTTTTAACAAATACTTTGATTTGTTTTTGTACTTGATTTATGCCGTCAGAGACAATAATATTAACTATGTGAGTTCCGGATTCGTTATACCCAACTTTTTTGCAGGCCTCAGTCATCCAACCGCTGTAAACAATAGTTAATGAATCATTTTCAGGGTCTTTAAAAGACAGAGGCAAACAGAAAGTCTGCCCTTCAGAGACATTTATTGTGCTAGGACCAATTATCTTAGGAGGCAAGTTCTTTTCTTCAACTTCAAATAAGATAGTCTTGTTTACACAATCGTATTGGTCGCATACTGTAATTAGTTTTGAAAAATTTCCTTTTTGAGTAAATATTATTTGCTCAGGTTTTATGGTTATTTTATCTCCATCAGGGTCAAAGATCTCGTTTTCTGAGAAGGTAACCTTGGTGTTTAGTTTAACTTTTTTTGAGGTTATATTTATTATGGGTTTTCTATTGACATTCTCAACGATTATTTTTACTGTTTTGCTAACTCTTGTTTTGCCGTCGCTAACTGTAATTTTAGCAAAATGTTCGCCTTGTGAATTGAAATCAAGGTATTTTGTGGTTGAGTTGAGCCAGCCAGAAATGTTTATTTTAAGGCTATCATTGTCTTTGTCATAAACTGTAAAGTTTAATCTTAGAGTTGTGTTCTCTTTGGCAAAGATAGTATCGTTAACAACTATTTCTGGTTTGTAATTTTTGGGTTTGACTATTAATTTGATGTTTTTGGTAATGTTCTTGTTATTTTTTTCAATTGTTACCTTAACTAAATATATGCCGGCGTCATCTTTTTTTGTTTTCCAAGTTCCATTTTGATTAAAGGGAGCAGAAAAATAGTACTTAACCTTTTCATCTAAAGGTTCTAAGATCGGAATTAATTTTATCTCGTCTCCTTCTTCAGCAGTTATCTCTTTGAAGATTGCGCTTTCGTTTGTTTTTGTTAGGTTTAACTCTTCAATCTGTTTCAGAATATTATCTATGATCTGCTGGTCTATTGTTTGGTTCTGTGGAACGCAGGAGGATACAAGTAAAAGAATCACTGCTAGGACTATCCACAATATTGAGTTTCTTTTCATTTGTTGTCATTGAAGAATGATTACTGCTATTTAAAATTTTCTTTTATCCCAACATAACAAGTGCAGAAATTATGCCTTGTGAAGCGTTGAATTCTTCGAGAGCCTTTCCTATAATTGCCCCCCTGCATAGCTCAATATCAGGGCATTTCATAGCATATCCTGGTGTTGATGAAGTTGTCAATAAATCGCCATAATGTATTGGGCCAGATTCATTAGTTACTTTGACTGGAGTAGAACCCGCTAGAGCAATAGGCAAGCCTTCTCTACCAATCGCCATAATATATGCTGGTTTTGTTGATATTATGCCTGCGACTCTTGTATCATAAGGTTTTGATGCTTTTTCTACGCCCTGATAATGTGTAATTATTACAACATCGCCAGGTTCTAAGTCTCCTTTTATATGGAATTTTTCGGCCACATCTGCGCCATAACCTTTTATGTTTCCTCCAACCTTTATGTCATCTTGTACATACAACGAATTTCCTGCAGGAAGATTGTTTACAGCATTTGTATAAGTGTCAGCAATACCTAATGATTTAGCATGGATTAGATTGGCATTTATTATGTCGTTTGAGTTCATGTCTAAATCTCCTGTCATAGTATCTCCTGATTCATTTACCCAAACATCCTGGACAGAAGCTGATGGTAAATTAGTTATTCCAGAGCCATCACCATAAATTGTTCCTCCT
>JASKKU010000013.1 GCA_030154045.1 Candidatus Woesearchaeota archaeon | reverse complement strand
AGCAATATATAAATTTTTTTATAATTCAATTATACTTAAATTTATAATGTTTTCGAGAGTATTATCTTAAAAAGCAGAAAAAATTTAAATAATTCTTTTTTAAGCATTAGAATTTATTTGGATGTTTAAAAAAAAGGTTCGTAGAATGGATATAAAATTTTTAATAACATGCATTAATGATGAAATCGATTTGGCTAAGAGATTAGTAAAATTATTACCAAAGAATTCTAAGAAGATTATTTCACATCAGATCTATGGTACTAATAAAGAATACGATGTGAAGTTTGATGATGATAATGTTACATATTTAAAAATGTTTACAAAAGGTCTCTCAAAAAACAGAAATAATCTATTGAACCATGTCTTTAGTGGTATAGGCATTATTACTGATTGTGATGTTCTGCCAGTTGATCACATCTTAGAGAATATACAAGAAGCGTTTGAAAAATTTCCTGATGCGGATGTAATCACTTTCCAAAGACTTGATTTAGAAGCGAATTTGAACAGAAAATATAGCAAAGCGCCTTTTAAACATAATAAATTAACTATTTTGAAAGTTTCTTCAATTCAAATTGCCTTTAAGATAGAAAGTATTAAGAAAAAAAAGATTGCTTTTGATGAAAATTTTGGAGCTGGAACAGATTTACCAATTGGAGAAGAGAACCTATTTTTAAATGAAGCTCTAAAGAAAAAATTGAAAGTGATGTATTACCCTCGTCCTTTATTTAAGCATGAACTCAGAGGGTCTGGAAGCAAATATAGTGATAAAATTATTAAGGCAAGAGTGTTGCTTTTAAATAGAATCTTTGGTAGGCTGCTATCTCCTATTTTTATTATTTACTTTTCAATTTTTCATTATAAACTTTATAAAGAGCAATATTCTTTTTTTGATTTTTTGAGAAAGGCTTTTTATTATTACGTAGATGATTTGATGAATGGTGAAAAAAGTGGAAACAAGAATCCCTAAAATAATTCATTACGTGTGGGTTGGAGGAAAGCCAAAGTATGAGTTAGTAAAAAAATGTATCGACTCTTGGAAGAAAAACTGTAAAGATTATAAGATTATTGAATGGAATGAGAAAAATTATGATATTTCAAAATTGCCGAAGGTTATTAAACAAGCTTATAAAGATAGAAAATGGGCTTTTGTTGCAGACTACATTCGGTTAGATGTCTTATATAAATTTGGTGGAGTGTATTTGGACACGGATATGCTTCTTATTAAGAGTATTGATGAGTTGCTCAAGTATGATTTTTTTATAGCTAAAGAAAAAGAAGATAGATTAAGTGCCGTGGTGGTTGGTTCAATTAAAAAACATTTCTTTTTAAGAAAAGTTCTTGATGAATATAAGTCTCTTGATGAGTTGGACACAATACCTCGAATAATAACCAGAACTTATAAATCATTAAATGATAAAGATAAGAAAAAAATTAAGGTTTTATCAAGAGAATCTTTTTACCCCTTGCCTTTTGAAAAAAGAAAAGATAACTATATGAAATACATTACTGAAAAAACTTATGGTGTGCATTTGTGGGATTATTCCTGGCAACATCCATTGCATAAATTTTTAGAAAGAATTCATTTATGGAAACCTATCATTAGTTTGTTGGAGATAACAAAAATAAAGAAACCCTTAAAGAAAATTCTAAAAATCAAATTTTAGAACAGAGTTTAGTTCATATTTCATTTTATCTTTTTGAGGAAAGATTTCATTTAATTTCTGTTTATATGTTGAAGTAGAATACTTCATCGTTAAACTTTGATTTTTTCATTTGGATTTCTGAATAACATATATATTGACGACTCCTTCAATATTTTCTTTTTTAGGGCTATTAATTTAAGGAGAGTAGTGATTAACCATTTTAGAAGAAAATATGGAAAACTTTTCCAGGTATCCACTATAAGTAAATCGAAATACTTTCGATTGTAAGTTTCTTTTATTATTTTCAACTGATTTTTCTTTAAATGCCATTTTAAGATATGAGGGAAAATCGGGTTTATGTGTCCTGTACGTGTTATATCTTTATCATTAAAGTATGATAATCGACCCAATATACAGAATGCGAGACGACTATTTTTTTCTAGAACATTTGGAGTTGTAATTATTGCAATCCCATTCTTCTTTAATTTCCTTTTAATTTGTTGAATAAAATGTTCTGTAGAATAAATGTGCTCAATTATTTCAACCGCTAAAATTAAATCATATTTTTTATTATCAAAGTTCCAATCATTATTTAGATCAAACTGATAAAAGGTAGTACCTGAAATTTTATAATTTTCTTTGTTTATGTCTACACTAGTTATATTCCTAAAATTTTCTTTAATTAATAATCTATCGAGATTACCTTTTCCTGCTCCAACAATTAAAATTTCAGCATCGGGGTTTAGGCTTAGACTCTTTATTTCATCAATAACTCTTTTATGAAGTCCAAAATCTGCCATTTCATCCCGATTTTTTAGGTCTTCTGCTTTTAAAAATTTCATATTAATCGAAATAAATTTTAGTTCTTTAAATAATTTTTTGTTAAGCTTAAAATTTTATTTCCTTTATGAACTTTTCCCAATCTCTTGCTTTATCTTCTCCTACTCTGTACTAACCAATAAACGATAATTATCAAAAGCACAAAGGAAACGCTTAATATTGTTATGAAGATAAAGAGATTATTCTTTAAGGAAACCTCGAACTTTATGGGACTTTGTTTTACTTTTAATTCTTTGCTTTTTTCTGTGCTTACTAAGTATTTGCAGGCTTCAATTGTTGACTGCAAGAGTTGTTCTGCAGCACCATATTTCTGCTGGTTAATTAAGTTCTCTGCTTGGTCTACCATTTCGTTAAGCTCTAGACATTCTTCGTTTGATTTAAGTAAATCTCTGGTGAAAGAAACTTTTGTGTAAAGTTGTGAAGAGTTATGCTCGCCTTTTTCAAGTGTAGCCATGATGATCTTTGCAGTGTCATTAAAAGGAGGATCCTGTACTTCAGCACTTACAACTATATCAAAACCGCCATAAATGTTTTTTGTGGTTACTATTAATTCGGTTTTTTCCTGGCTTTTGGATTTAATTACCTTAAAATAATCTTGAGTAAAGAATATATCAACATCATCCCTTGAACTGTTTGCTGACAGTCTAACCTCGTTTAATGTTTTATTACCATAATTGTCTAATGTGATGGGGACCACTACAGAATCATTTGGATACAGGGTTATTCTTTCAGGGACAATTAGGTTGAAGGACTCATATCTAGGGACTTCTTTCTCAACAATTTTTTCTTGGTATTGGATTTCTGTTTTTGTTTTGATTTTGTACTGGATTGTTGTACCAACTTCTGATGGCCTCTCTAAGACATTTACTGGAAATTCAGCATAAACTTCTTTGTTATCATTATCTTTTACGCTTACATTAATGTCCGTTGTTCCAGCGAAGTAGCTTGGTGTTGTTAAATAGAGCCAGCCTGTGTTTGGCCAAGGTTCAACTGCTGGGTCAGGAGAAACTTCAATTCCGGGGATTACACTTGTTGCGTTATACCTAAGGGTATCGTCTTTATCAGGGTCATAAACAAAGTCTGGCAAGTAAAGCCATTGCGCTTGGTCTACGCCTTGGAAAACATCTATGGTTTTTGGTTCATATACGAATGAAAGACCTTTTAGTTTAGGGCTTTGATTTGTACAATTTGTGAATAGATTTACTTTTATCTGCCAATACTTTGATGATGTTGAGGCGTTTAAGTCTGTGGTTGAGCTCGAGAACTCAGCACTCCAGTCTGACCAGGTAAGGTCGCTTATGAAATCAAGCGGCGGATTGTTGGTTGAGAACCTGTATTGGTAAGTTATGGAAGTATTGCATAAGTTATCGTTGATTAAATTATCAGTAGTTAGGTAAACTTTAGGGTTTTCAAAATCAGTAGTTCTAAAGACAATCATAGGGAATGTTATTGAGCCAGAGCTTGTGTAATTTCCATTAATCTTTGATAACTCAAATTCTAGAGTTGTTTGATTAAACTCAACATTTGATAAAGTTGTTTCATTTAACCAATCTAAGTCTATAGTTCCATTGAATACTCTCTTAAGTATTATAGGATCCCTATCGCGGTTAGTTACAAGGATTCTCCAATATGTTGAGTTTGTTTTGTTGTGTTCATCACTTATATTAACTACAAGGTCATGCGTGCCTGAATCATACCAGCCAGGTCTGTAAGTATAGTTCTGTGTGGTTGATACGAGTTTCCCATCTAGATAATATCTATAAGTTAACTCTTCTCCTTCAGAGTCTGTAGCATTGACTGAGAAAAACATAGAATCCATTTCATACATCCCTTGTGAACTGTCTGAAGGAGTTCTATTGAGTATTGTTGGCGGTTTATTCTCCGGAACAATGTTTATTGTTAAAATTCTTGAAGTGTTTGAATTGTAATCTGAGGCAGTTAAATTAAAGAGATGTAAGCCTAGTTTGCTACTGTCTGCAAAAAATGATGCGTTGTAATATGTGTTATTAACCTCAGTTAAGTTGAATAAAGAGGTATCGTTTATTGTTAGGTTTATAGTGTCATTTTCTTCATCATAAAGAAATATTTCAATGGTTACATTTGTGTTAACTTCAGCAGTTATGTTTAAAGTACTCTTGTCTAGAATAATTGGAGGATCGTTTCTTGGGGTTACGTTTATGAAAATAACTGTTGAATTTGAATCGTTCCAGACATCTGTGGCATATACGGTTAAGGTTAAGTTCTTTGAGATGTTTGGGGTAAAGTTTATTTCACCACTTGTTTTGTTTATAAAAACATTCGAATCATTTATGCTGAATGTAAAACTATCGTTTTCAGGGTCGGTTGCGTTTATGTCAATATAACAGGGTTTGTCCTCTTCACATGTAAAACTATTTTGAAGATTTGTAAAAACAGGGGGGTGATTTATTTTAACTGAGAATACAACATCCTGCCAGTCACAAGCTGAATAAGGGTCACAGACGCTGATATTAACTAGATAATCACCAACAGCCATTGAAACATTTGTGATGTTTATTACACCATCGTTGCTTATGTTGATTATGCTTGAGTTGTCTGAGAAGTTTAAAGGATCATTATCTGCATCCGTGGCTGATGCTTTAAGGTAGTAACTTTTGTTTATTCTTAACTGCTGAGGAGATTCTATTTCGGAAAGTACCGGAGGATTATTGATATCAATAACTTCAATATTCATTATACAGCTTGTTGATGAATTCCATACGTCTGTTACGGTTATATTGACAGAATGGTTTCCTACATCGCTGTTTCTAGGGATAAATGTTGCTGAAGCATAAGTGTTGTTTACCTGATTCAAATCAAAGAGCGTGCTATTGTCAGAAACCGTAACATTATCATTGTCAGGGTCATAAAATTCAACTTCAACCAAAGTATTGTTATTCTCGTGTGTTGTTATGTTGTCGCATTTTGTAAATACAGGAGGTTGGTTGATAATGATGCTGAGATTAAATATGGCCCAAGTTTCTCTGCTCGTATTATCTACTACTGTGATGTTTATATGATGCAAGCCAACATCGCTTGCTTGAGGAGTAAAAGAGATCTCTCCAGTGTTAGGGTCTATCTCAAACAAAGTAGTGTTATCATAGAAAGTGATACTATCATTATCAGGGTCGTAAGCATCAACTTTGTAATAGAACGGGAAACCTACAACCGCGGTTTTGTTTGTTAGGTTTTCAGTTCTTGGGGCATCAGGAACTGGATTTACTATAATGGTGAGGTTTTCGCTTTGATTCTGAGATTTTCCATCACTTACTGTAAAGCTCACATTGACTTCTCCAAATAAATCTGGAGGAGGTATTATGGATATATTTTTGGTTGTGTTGTTAACCAAAACCCAGTTTACTGACGATGTGAAGTTTAAATCTGTGTCGTTTGTTCCGCATTCAACTAAATCAGGGTCGGTAAAGTAATCATATAGGTTTAGGGCATCATATAAAGCAGTGTCTTCATCCAGAGTTATGTTGTTAGGAAACGATTTGTTTTGATAAGGAGGCCTATTCACATCAATAACTTGTATAGTCCAACTAAATTCATCACTTGCTCCACTTTTATCTTCTACTTTAATCGTTAATGGCCATAAGCCCGCACTACAAAAGTCAAAGAATTTAGTATAGCTTGATGAAGTGTTCTTAGTATTCGCATCAACTTTAACTACAGAACTGTTTAGTGTCCAGGTATAATTTAAGCTCTCATTAAAAACCCTCTCATCTACAAACAAATCAGGGTCAGTAGCATTTATTGAAAAGAATGCAGTTTCGTTTTCAAGGATAGTTATCCCTGTTTCGTTTGGGCTTTCATCTATTATGGCAGGAGGGTCATTTGTATTGTTTACATAATAAATTATTTGTTTGTTGTTTAGGTTATCATTATGGCAAGCATCTTGAAGCAAATAGATTACCTTGTGAATTCCTACATCGCTATTGTCTAAGGTTATGTTAATGAAGCCGCTAAAGTTCATGCCGGTTATTATTTTATTCCAGGAGTCTTCGCCTGGTGCGGGCGCTGCTTTTACTAAAACAGTATCGTTCTCTGGGTCGGCATAACAGATTTGATATACAAAATTGTCGCCTTGTGTTAAGTTTATTTGTGAAGGCAATGTGCAAGGAAAATAGGGTGTTTGATTTGTTGCAGGGTCCGAACAAGTTCCTAGGTAATCTTCCTCAGTTAAGAACCCTGTGATGGAATTCAAAGGTGTAAATAAACTATCCCATATGTTTGCTTTAATCTCAGGAGGCAAACTATAAGTGAATACATAAACAATTGCCAAAATACCTACAATCACCGAGAGGATTTTTAATTGATTCATTTTATTTTTTCTTTCTTAAAAACTTAAAATTTAACACAAACCAATTCAACAACCCTTTTAATTTAAACTTTTCTTTAGTTTTTTCATTTTCTTGATTTTTAATTTCTGTCTTATAATCAAGTTTTCTCGTTTTTAGTTCGTTGATTAGTTTTTTTAATCTGGATACTTCTAATGCAACACGATTATACACTTTTAGCCTATTCCAAAAGTTTAATTTTGAGTACAACTTTTTAATATTTTTGTATATCCTGAGAGCATCTTTGATTTTTTTCTGCTCGATTTTTTCATGGATTAATAGCAGTTCACGTAATAAATTTAAGAGTATCCTCTTTTCCAAAAGTTCAGATGCCGAGGAACTCTTTATGTCTTTTTGAAGGCCTTCTATTTCTTTGTTTAATTGAATCTCAAGCAACAAATGCCTGTTTCTCTCAACTAAGATCTTCATCTTTTTGATAAGGTTAATTAGTTTTTTCCTTGAAAGCTGGGTTTGGCCTCCGAATTTAACTTTCTCAAATTCTATGGTTAAGTATTGTAACAATAGTTTGTCAAGCTCGTTCAGATGTAATTTTGGAATAATCTCTAGAAGCTCGTCATAACTTTTCTCTTTCTCTAGAAGCAAGAAATTTTTGATTAGTTCGTTAAAGATTACATCAGCTCTTTCAAATACAGTGCTTAACTTTCCCCTTGCAGCAAACCTTTCTAGTTGATTTATCTTTAGGATTAATTCTGAGTATATGTTGTGCTCAGTAAAAGAAGGAATGGATAATGCCGAGATTATTCTATTGACAAGTTTAACAATGAGTTGGTTCACGATAGAGACTTTTTTGAAAAGAATAGATACAAATGAAATAAAGACTGTTAAAAGTGCAGCAGCTATGATTATTTCGTTTAAATGGTTAACAATGATTGTTTGTATAACTCCAGGTGTCTGTTTTTCTCTGCAAGGCGGGCAAGGCCCTCCGCAATCTATGCCTTCTTCACCTTGGTTTTGGATGCCATCATAACATGATGGACAAGGCGGACAAAAACCGCCGCAGTCTATTCCTTCTTCATTCCAATCTTTGATGCCGTTATTACATGAAGGGCACGGCGGGCAAGGCCCTCCACAGTCAACTCCTGTTTCATTCTGGTTCTTTAATCCATCATCGCAAGTTGGAGTGTAAACACAGGTTCTCCATTCAATCGGTTTATGAAAGGTAGTATTACATTGATTTAAATCGTAACACTTCCTTACTTGGATTCCTGAAGGCATACATTTGCCCCACTCACTGCAATTCCACATCTCTTGACATTGAGGCGCTAGAGGAGGTTCTCCTGGCAAAGATTCTTCTTCTTCAGTATCTTTATATTCATATTTCTCTTCTCCAACTACTGTGAGATTAACTAGATTAGAATTTATTGCGGCATCGTGTGGGTCGATTGCTGTAAAAAATGTCAGCCTTGAACCGATAAACCCTTTTTCAGGTATTAATGTAACTGACGAGTCGTTCGAGATATAGATGGCTATCTGACGAACTTCTAATGCTGAGTATGTTAAGTTTTCACCGTCTGGATCGTAGAAGTAATCATTTAACCTGAAAGGCGTGTACGCAGTATCCATATACCAGGTTACATCTGGGATCTGATATGCTTGTACAGGTTTTCTGTTTGTAATTAGAATCTCTTTTTGATCATAAAAATCCCAGTAAATTCCATTAGGGTCGTAACAGTGTATAAACGTATCGTAGTCTCCAGGCCATTTATACTTGTGAGTTAATATTGAGATGTTTATCTTATGAACTTTTACGATAGAGCCATTATTAGTTTCAAGTATATTAAGCTCTTGAAGTGATTTGTTTAATTCTTTTATTTCGGAAGTACCATCTCCCCACGAGATGTTGCAGACATAGTATCTGATTACATTACTTTGAGTTAAAGGAGAATCGTTTTCTAATATGTTTCTATTAATTCTGATGTAAACTGCAGAAGTATTGCTGTTGTATAAAACCTTTGCATTG
The DNA here is from genome assembly GCA_030154045.1 of Candidatus Woesearchaeota archaeon. Lineage (GTDB taxonomy): Archaea > Nanobdellota > Nanobdellia > Woesearchaeales > JASKKU01 > JASKKU01. Next base: position 19,462 of record JASKKU010000013.1, on the reverse strand, counting down.
TTATCTTCGCTAGAAGGGTTTATCGAATATTTTTTAGCATCTTCGTCTAAGATTGCTGTGTTTTCTTCTCTTGTCAAGTCAAAAAGCAATATTGGTTTAGTATCACTCCAGTAGGCAGAATCAGTTCTTATACCTAAAACTTTAAAATCTTGATAATGGGTCTTTGGATCCCAGTAATATCCAGAACCAGGTTTAGGCTTGCATACTGTTTTGGTATGATATGTTGCTATAGGGAGAACTTCAGAGATGTTTGCTAAATATATTGCTGAAGACAGATTCTCTCCTGGATAGGTGTTATTTAACTTCATCTCAGAATCTAGGAGCACTTGATTTTTCTCATCAGTTACTGTTATAGAGCAATTTATGTTCTCAAAGTCATCAAAGTTAATTGGCAGGCTATGGTTTACTTTGAAGAAAATAGGAGTTTGCGCATAATATACTTCATCAGATTCTTGGTTGTCTATTAGGTTGTAAACATTAAGTTTAATGTCGCCATTTAATCCCTCCTTAACTACATATTCTCCAGGATGATCTATTTCAACTTTGAGCGTCTTGGCAGTTTTATTATATTCTAGGATATTGCATCGTATTCCTACAGCCTCACTGCAATCAATTCCATTATATTGAATTGCTGGAAGGATATATGATACATTAAAGAAGGTTACTTCTTTTGGTGCATATGCTAGACAATAAAAGTCTTCTTCGTCCATTTTTAGGTACTTATCTAAGAAGATTATTTTAGAATCCAAGTCTGCTTGTTCGAAATTAGTATTATCAGTGAATTTTATAGAACCTACTCCCGGCTTAAACATAACAACATTACTTAAATTTGTCCAATCTGAGAACGCATCCAGGTTAGTTGAGTTCTCGTTTTTAAACTGGTTCCATACAGGAGGTGCATTAACATTGTTTATTGAAAAAAAGCCTGAGGAGTTAATATAACTTGCTAAGCACGAGTTTCTGTAGCTAAAAACTTCGGAAACTAACCTGTAATAACAGTTTTTATCAGGATAATTCAAGGTGTCTAAGGTTGCTGAGAATTTTTTTTCAGTTTCAGGCGAGCCACTGATAGTATCAATTACGGTTCCTTCTCGATTGTATAATGTAAACTTTTGACCTGCAATTTCCCCGGGAATATAATTTGTGACTTCAGTTGAAACTGGAACAGAACCTGTTAGAACTCCAGAGAAGCCTGCCAAACTGAAATTCTGTGTGAGGTTTTCTGTAGACCAAATAGGTATACAAAAACTAACTTTTCCTGAATCGGTATCGTTTTCTAGTGTTGCAAAACCTGAGATTTGAGAATAATTGTTGATGATTAATGTTTGTATCAGAGAATTTGAAATTATTGTTAAAACTGCAAGTGTTAGTATAATTATCTCAAGTTTTTTCATTCTCTTTTAAATCCTTAAAAAAGCTATTTAAAATTTTCCATTTAATAGTTGTAAACTACAGGATTTTTCTTGCTTTCCTTTTGGATTTTGAGCTTTAGAAAACTTTTAAAAGGTACTTTTTTATTAGTAAACTTGTGAAACCTAAGATTTCAAATGAAAATATTGGACAAATTCTCTTGATTTTGGGTAATTTTGTTAAGCAGTATCAAGTTCCTGCGGTGAGTCAATTTAAGAAGAATCCTTTTACAGTGCTAATGAGTACGATTCTAAGTTTAAGAACAAAAGATGCTGTTACTATTGAAGCATCAAAGAGGCTTTTTGAAAAGGTTAAGAACTGTGATGAGCTTGAAAAGATGTCTGTGGAAGAGTTGGCCAAAATAATTTATCCTGTGGGCTTTTATAAAACAAAGGCCAGAAGGTTAAAAGAGATTTGTAATGTTCTTAAGACAAAATTCAATGGGAGAATTCCAGCTACTCTTGAAGAGTTGTTGACTCTGCCAGGAGTGGGAAGAAAAACTGCAAACTTAGTTCTTACAGAAGGATTCGGCAAAGAAGGAATCTGTGTTGATACGCATGTTCACAGGATTTCAAATAGGTGGGGTTTTGTAAACACAAAGACGCCCGAGCAGACTGAATTCGCGTTGAGAAAGAAGTTGCCAAAGAAGTATTGGATTGAATATAATAGGATTCTTGTGACTTTTGGTCAGAATGTTTGCTTGCCAGTAAGTCCTTTATGTAGCAAATGTCCTATTGAAAACTTTTGTATAAAGAAAGGAGTTATGTATTTCAGGTAATTATGCTCTTTTAATTAAATTGACTTCTTCATTACTAATAATCTCTTGACTTTTGGCGTTTATCTTTAAGTTCTTAACTTTGTGAGTGTCTAAAATAACTAATAAGTTCCAGACAGGAGTTTCATTTTCGTTATTAAAAGACAGCGAAGCGATTATTTTTAGGTATTTGTTGAAATCAGGCTCGGATTGGGAAAGGTTTTTTATTATTTTGTCTAAAGGAATAAAATCATCTAAATCAATTTCTTTTGGAATCTCTTGTGAAACGATTTGGTCTTCAGAACTGTCAAATAACCAAGAATCCTCTATGAACTTTGCAGTTTTTACAATGTTTTTTGTTGGGTTATAAAATCCTGCCAACACATTATGTTCTTCTTTAGAAACAGAGTGCATAATTAAGTAAAGGAAGAATCCTTCATTGTGTTGTTGTTCTGCAATTTCTTTTAGTGTTTTTATTAAATGTTCTTGGTTTTCTAATTGTTTGATGTTTCTCACCTTTTGATTGTTTTTTAATTAACTTTTTTGCTCATATTTTTTAGTTTCTTATTTTAATTTATGCTTTTGTTTTAAAAGCGCGGCGCCTTTCAATACAGCAAAATCTGAGGAATCTATTTTTATTTTAGGTTTCTTAATGTTATACCTTTTTAAGAGTTGTGATAGTTTTTTGTTGGTTCCTTTTAGAAATAAATCCTTTGCCTTTGTAACTCCGCCGCCTAAAACTATTATCTCGGGAGCATAAGCAAGAATGGCATTGTATACTGTAATTGAAACTATGCTGGCTAAATTTTCAAAAACCTTGTATTTCTCTTTATTCTTGCTGTCATAAGCTTCCTTAAAACTCTTAAATGGGGAATTTAAGATTATGTTCTTATATTCTTCCTCAAGTTCAACATCTTTAACAATGATGTGTCCAAGCTCACTAGTTAGGCCGGTTCCGTATAAAATTTTGTTATCTATAATTACTCCAAAACCCAAACCTGTGCCTAGTGTTATTCCCACTAAATTCTTATAGCTTTTTAGCCTTTTCCATTCGTATAATGAAAAACAGTTTGCGTCATTATCTATAAAGACTTTTGTTTTATACCTTTCTTCAAGTGCCTTTTTTATGTTGAATCTTTTAGCATTGATGTTCGCTCCATAGTAGATTTCACCTTTTAGGAAGTCACCTATACCAGGGCAAGCTACTTTTATAGACAATATGTCTTTTGAGAATACTGAATCTATTGCTTTAAAGAGTTGTTTTTTTAATGGCTCTTTTTTGTTTATGCTCTGTTTAAAGGTTTTAATGAGTTTTCCATTATGAACTAAACCTAATAATATCTTAGAGCCCCCAATGTCTATTGCAAGTATCAATTTAAGCACCAAAAAATATTTTGATTAAAATTTTAGGACAATAACTTAAATTATTTTAACCGTTCAATAAAGTTTGTTCCTCATAAAAGATTCAAAGGATTTTGATTCAAAAGGGTTTTCATTTGGCGTTTTGTTATAGAAGGTTTCCACGGACACAAGAAATCCAAGGATTACTGGAACTAAGGTTTTATACAGAGGGTTGCTTCCTTTGATTGAAACCTCTGTAGATTGCACATTTAGATTTTCCCTGCTGTGTTTTACTTTTCTCTTGGTTAAATTGGATTCATCATCTGTTATGAAGAAAATTACTAGGTCTTGCTCGCTTAAGTTATCGAAATTGTAATATAGAACATTTGGGAACTCATCGAATAAAATCTCTTCTCTCGCAAACCTGTTAAAAAATACCTTCCAGGCTTTTGCAATGTTTTTCGCTTTTGTTGTTGTGATAAATGCGACCTTTTTATCAAGAGTTCTCTCAAGGAATCTGTTGATTAAGGTCTCAAAATCTATTTTTGAAAGCGTGGGAATAATTTCTTTCATGTCAATTTTTTTAACTAAGTTGTTTTTTGTTGCTACGCTGATAAAAGATAATGCTTCATAAAGAAATAATAGCTCTTTATGTTTTATTTCGGGTATTTCAATGAAAATGCTTTCATTTACTTTGCATAATTCTCTTATCTTAGGGTTTCTGGAAAGGAAGACCACATCCAGACCTTTTCTGATGCAACTTCTGTAAAAGTCTTGGGAATCTTCAAAACCGTCAAAGGAGAATATAACAATTAATGTGCTTCTATCAACACCTTCATCGATTTTCTCTGAATAAATCGCTTTTGAATTAGGGATCACATTTTCCAAGATTAGTCCAGAAACATATTCTAATCCAAAGCCGTGAAATATGACTCTTGAATAGTCCTTGCCCAAAATTGTGTCGCTTTCATAAACTAAGGATTCTTTAAGTGTGTTTATGATGTTTCCAAAGTTGTAATTCATAATCTGAGAGTATCTTTGTAGAAGTATTTAAATTTTATTTATTGAGGTATGACAAAACTTTATAAATGAGACCTAATTTAACATGGCTGAATGGTTTACATTAAGCGATTGATCTTGGATGGATTTAAGACTTTTGGCAAGAGAACTGTGATTGATTTTGGTAAAGATTTGAATGTTGTTGTTGGACCTAATGGTTCTGGCAAATCCAATATTGGTGATGCAATTTGTTTTGTTCTGGGAAGAAGTAATGCTAGGACTATGAGGGCTGACCGTATTACTGATTTTATTTATCACGGAGGTAAGAACGGTACGCCTAAGAAAAGTTGCGAGGTTTCAATTGTTTTTGATAATTCTGACAGAAAGTTCCCGCTAGACCAAGATGAGATAAAGATTACTCGTATTGTTAGGAAAGAAGGCAGCAGCATCTATAAAATAAACGATAAAACAAGAACAAGGCAAGAGATTATTTCTTTGTTATCTAAAGCCAACATAAATCCTGATGGTTATAACATAGTGATGCAGGGAGATATCACGAATTTTATTACTCTATCACCACAGGATAAAAGACTTATCATTGAAGAAGTTGCAGGTCTTTCAGTTTACCGAGAAAAAAAGGAAAAAGCTGAAAAGGAGCTCGCAGATGTCGAACAGAGGATTAAGGACGCGAGCATTATTCTTGAGGAGAGAAGGCAATCTCTCTTAGAACTTGAATCTGAGAGGGCTGATGCCTTGAAGTATAAAGAAGTTCAAGATGAAATAAAGTCTTTGAGATATACTTTGTTGTATCTAGACAAAGAGAGTAAGGTTAAACAACTTGAGAAAATCCAGAAGGGTTTGGAAAGCGCCGAGAACTCAATAAAAGAAAAGAGTAAACTTAAAGAGGAATATCAAGCAAAGATTAAACAAAATAAAGATAAGATATCACAAATCAGCGCTGAAATAGAGCAGAAAGGTGAAAAAGAGCAGATTGAGCTTAATAAAAGTCTTGAAGAGTTAAGGATTCAGAAGGCTACAAAAAATTCTGATTTGAACAACTATAAAGAGCAATTAAGAAACATTGATTCTAAGGAACAAAACTTGAATGAATCTATTAAAGAGCTAAGTCAAAACTTGAAGAAACTGAATGCTAAGAAATCAGAATTAAGTTCTTTATTGGCTTCTGAGAACGAGAATTTGAATAAGATTAATACTCAATTGGAAGAGTTCAGAAAGAGTTTAAATCTTGAATCCTTAGATGAGCTTAACAAACGAATTACCGAGATTGATGACGAAACTGAACAGTTGAATTTGCAGATACAGGAAAAAAGGGAACAGTTGCAGTCTTTTATAAGAGAAAAAGACAGAGTTTTAATAGAGCTTGAGGGTATAGATGCCAAGATTGCTAAAGTCGAATCCTTGAGAAAACAGCACAAAAAAGAGATCAGCGAGATTGAGCAGCTTAAGAAACAGTTCAAAAGTTTGACTTTGGAATTGGCTAACTTAATGAACGAGGATTCTATTCTTGCTAACAAACTCATAAAGTATCGGAGAGAGCTTGCTGTTTTAAAAGAGCAGCAGGTTAAGCTTAACCTTAAAAACCTTGAAATTAAAGAGATGATTAATAAGAACGCTGCTTTAAAAGGTGTTCTCAGTTTAAAAAGTTCTAATCCTGGAATCTTTGGCACTATTGCTGAGCTTGGTTCTGTAGATAAAAAGTATGAGCTGGCATTAAGTCTCGCAGCTGGTTCAAGGATAAATTATGTTGTTGTTGATACTGATGAAACTGCAGCTTACTGCATCAAGTATCTTAAGAGCAATAAACTAGGCGCTGTTTCTTTTATTCCTTTAAATAAGATCAAATCAAGACCCGTACCTAAAGAAGTTAAGAAAAAACTTCTGGGTTTGCCAGGCGTTGTAGGTTTTGCAATTGACTTAGTTAGATTTGACCCTGTGTATAAAAAAGCTTTTGAGTTTGTTTTTGGAGATACTTTAGTTGTCGATAACATTGATACTGCCAGAAAGATAGGTATAGGTACTATTAGAATGGTTACCTTAGATGGCGATGTTGCTGAGAGTTCTGGTGTTATGTTTGGCGGTCATGTTTCTAATAAAGCGATGCCTAAGTTCTCAAGCGATGAGAGTAAGCAAAAGCTTGATGAGATTAATCAGAAGATTGATGCTCTTTCAAGGGAAATTGAGAAGCTTGAAAAACAAAAGGAGGAGATTGGCGAAAGAATAGATATGATTAGAAATGAGAAGGCTGAGCTTGAAGGCGAGATTGTAAAAAGAGAGAAGAGTCTTTACTTGAACGATTCTGATTTAGAAATGGATGCATCAAAGAAAGAGGAGCTTATTAAGAGAGAAAAGGAACTTGATGAATTGATTAATAAAAAACAAAGTGAAATTAATGCTTTATTGAGAAAAGTTATGGACCTAAAAACAGAGAAGCAGACAATAAAAGCAAAGGTTTCTCAGATAAGCGATCCTGCAAAGTTGGCTGAGTTAAGAGCATATGAAGAAAGCAGAGAATCCATTCTTAACAGGATTAATTCCTTTAAAGCTGACATATCAAAACTTGATACTAAAATCGAGATTTTAGAAAGAGATTTGAACGAGTCTGAAAGAATCAAATCTGATTTGGTAAAACAAAGAGATGAATTCAATAAACTTATCAAAAAACTTTCAGAAGAAATTAAACAGATTGATAAAGAAATCTTAGAGAAAGAAAAGTTAGTTAATAAGTTCTATTCGGAGTTTAAAGACCTTTTCCAGAAGAGAAGCCAATTAGAAAATGAGAATCAGGATTTAGAAAATAAGATTTTTGAGATTGATGCAGAGATCAAGGGATTGAATGACAGGGTTACAAGTTTAAAGATGAAAGAAACCCAATTGTTAACTGAGATCAATAATCTTGAAAAAGCAATGTCTGAATTTAAAGATGTTAAACCGCTTGATATCTCCCAAAATCAGGCAGTTCAGAGATTAGATGAGTTGACTAAGCTTATCGAGAGTATGGGCGCAATTAACTTGAAGGCTATAGAGATTTATGACGAAGCGAAGCGCGAGTTTGAGGAATTACAAAACAGGTTAGAAAAACTGAATAAGGAGAGGGAAGATGTTCTGGCTTTAATCTCAGAGATTGAAGAAAAGCGTAAAGAGCTTTTCTTGAAGACTTTTGAAAAAATTAACGAGTACTTCAAAGAGATATTCAAAAAGCTTGCTCCGAAAGGGGAAGCGTTCCTTGAACTTGAAGATGAAGAGAATCCGTTTAATGGCGGCTTGAAGTTGCAGGTAAGGTTAAACAAATCTAATTTCATAGAGTTGAGGAGTTTGTCCGGAGGCGAGAAAGCGCTTACAGCACTGTCTTTCTTGTTTGCATTACAAGAGTATGAACCTTCTGGCTTTTATATCTTGGATGAGGTTGATGCGCCACTTGATCCAATGAACTCTAAAGAATTGGGTAGATGGATTAAAGAGTACAGCAAAAAGGCGCAGTATATTGTTATAACGCATAATGATAACATTGTTTCTCAGGCAAGTTATTTGTTTGGCGTAAGCATGGAGAAAGATAAAAATCTTAGCAAAATTGTTTCATTGGAGATTTAATTACTCGCTAAATTTGGTTATAACTTCCTTGATTCTTCTTGCGCTGTCTTCGAAATTGAAATTTTCAATAATAATTTCCCGAGTTCTCTTTCCTATTTCTTCGCGTAAAACTCTGTCTTTGTAAAGTTTTTCAGTTAGTTTAGCAAGCGTTAAATAGTCCCTTTTATCAATCAGAAAACCTGTTTTTCCGTTAATTATCACTGAATTAGCAATCCCAACCTTTGTGCTTATAACAGGAACACCAGAAGCCATAGCTTCAAGAAGAACTAAACCAGTAGTTTCAGTTAATGAAGTGAAGTGGAAAACATCCATTAATTTATAATATTCCTCCACATTATTTTTTCTGCCCAGATAGATTACGTTAGGATTTCTTTTGAACTTTTCTTCGATCTCTTTTAGTCCTTCTCCTATGACAAGTAAACGCATATCTTTATACTTTGGATACAATAATCTGAAGGCTTTAAGTATTGTTTCAGGGTCTTTTTCTTTAGAGAGTCTTCCACAGTATCCAATTATGAAATAATCTTCAAGATTATATTTCTTCTTGTGAGCTTGTTTGTTTCTTGCTGGCTTGAATTTTTTGGTACCTACGCCAAGGTTTATGATAGTCTTTGGAGCGATGATTCTTTTTAAAGACAGTTTTTCAGCAATCTCTTCACTAGATAGAATAAGCAGGTCTGAAAGGTTATAGAATATCTTTGCATAAATGCTTGACATGAAGTATAATGGTTTTTTGAGCCATTTTGAAGGGACATACTTAGGTATAAGCTCCCAATCAATTACATGCACAAAATTTAGAATAGGTTTTCCCAAAAGTTTTGCTAACATGATGGCTGCGCTGCCTAGAGTGCCGCAACCGTTCACAAAAACGATATCATTTTCTCTAATAAGTCTTATTATCTTGAAGGGTTTTAATCTTGCAGGGTTATATTCCCATAACTTTAATGAAGAAACTTGAACAAGCTCAAGCTTAACTTTGCTTATTTTTGGGAGTTTCTCTTTTTTGTATATTTTTCTATAGTCCGGTGCGAGAATTGTGATGTCAAATTCATCAGTTAAATAAGGCACTAATTCCGTGATGAACCTAGAGACGCCATCGTACCTTGGCAAGAAGCTTTCTGATGTTATCAACAGTTTCTTTTTCATGTTATCAACTTCTTCAGTAAATCTTGTAAAACACCTCGGCAAAAAACCCTTTTGTTTTTAAACCGCTGATAAGGTTTTTTAAAAGGGTTGGCAAAAATAACAAATAAATTGCTAATTTTTGACTCTTGAATTCTTTTAGGGCTTTTATTTTTAAGTTTATTACTTTGTCTATGTTTATGTAAAGTTTAGAATGTTTGTGTTTCTTTAAATCAAAAGGATTCCATACATCAAAACAATAAATCTCACCAGGATAATTTATTTCTTTGGCAATTTCTAATGTTAAGTTGCATACATCTTTGTGGTCTTTATGAATGTCATCTGGGCTGTGGGTAAAGATTCTGGCAGGTTTATATCTCTTTATAAAAGTCTTTAACATTTTTTTGGCTTTTTCTTTGTTTTCGCCTTCAGCAAACTTTCCTTCCTCTAGGCCAAAGAATCTTATCTCGTTACCTTTAACTATTTCGTTAGCTCTTTTAGATTCAAGGATTCTCATCTTAGAAGTAACCTTCTTTTTGAACCATGGATTTCCTTTCTCGCCAAATGAAAAGATGATCGTGTTAATTTCATAACCTCTACTTGAGTATTCGGCAATTGTGCCCCCGCAACCAAGGATCTGGTCGTCTGAATGGGCAACGATTACAAGTATTGATTTTTTTTTCACTTTCATTTTATTGTGTCTAAGAATTTGTGCGAATTAAAGAAGTTTTCTAATTCTGTTAGATTGGCACTTTTTATAACCCTGTGAATGAATTGCTTGATGATTCTCGTTTCTTCATTACTAACTCTGGCCTGCTTGTCGGCTATAATTAAAGGATAAGGATAGCCAAAGAATGCAGGATGGTTTGAGACAAGGGTTAATAGATTTAACTTGTCTGAAAAATCTTTAAAGGTATCAATTCTGAGGCAAATTGGAGCTCTTTTATCTAGTAAAGCTATTGTCAAGATTATTGTTGGCTGAAAAACTGTTTCACCAATGTTTAAAGACCATTCTTTGTTTTTTAGCATAGGATTCTGTTTAGAAATATGATAAGTTAAACTGGTTAGATGATTGCCGTAATTTGTGTAGATTAACGAATCTTTAGAGATTCCAAATATGTAATTGTTATTGGTTTTACAAATCTCATAAATTTCTTTAAGCAGACTTATTTCAGAATCATCATTAGGAATCAAGCTTCCGTCTCTTAAAATAACACTGTTCTTTGTGTTTTTGCAGGTTTCTTTTAGTAGGTTAAATTCTATACTTTTCCTAACCGTATTTATGGCTTCTTTGAGTTCTAAAGGGCTAGGTTTTAAGGTTTCAATCATAAGATTTTCCGGAGCATGGTTTGATAGATTGTTAGAGTAGTTAAGTACTTTGTATTTTATTATTGAAGCTTCTGTTTTGTTCGTTTTTAAGTAGGATGCAGAAATAAAACCTGATGCTTGTTTTATAGACTGAGTTTTTTTGTTTTTCACCTCAATTATGCTCGCTTTGACAAAATCTAGAATAAACGAATTTGTTTCAATTACCGAGGAGTTTCCTCCGTCTATTGCTATAAAGGATAAGTTTTTGTTTTGAAGGTCTCTACTTAAAATATTAAAAGTATCTTCTTTTAAAGGATATGATTTAATGTTTTGTGGCAGGTTGGCAATTTCATCAGGTTTTAATTTTAAGCTTAACTCTATGTTGTTTCTAATGTGGTTAACGAGCTCATCGCTAAATCTCATTTTTTGGTTCACTTCCTAAAATCTGTACAAGTTCAAGAATGATTTTATTTCAAACTTTAAGCTATTTATTTCATCTTTTAACCTGCCCTTCAAGTAGGTGTTTTCTGTTTTTAGAATGAATTTGTTAAAAATTGTAAGTAAAAAGAAGTAAAATGGTTTGGTGTCCCAGCGGTTTTCATAATCTGTTTCAAATACGCCTGTTAATGAAATACTTACTTTCCCCTTTGACATCGGCAGTTTTTGGTTATGATATTCTACGACAACATCTTCTAGGTCTGATAAAGTTATCTTTAGTTTTATGATGAATTTAGCATAGTCGTTTATGGCTTTAAAGGGTTCTAAGGAATACTTGGCAAATCTTTTATTGTCAAGTGCTTTCTCAAAGGCTTCTTTTTCAACAAGGTCATAATGATTTTCTTTTAACCATTTCTGAATAACCCTGAATAACTGCTTGGGTTCAAAAAAGCCTTCATAGGATATTTTGCTTTCAGGAGATACAACCTCTTTTTCGCTCATTAAAATTCACCTTCATCTAAGGTCATGTTTAATTTTGATTTTATGAAATTTGACAAGTGCAAGCCGTCATAATAAACTTCATCTTCATAAAGCAACGCTAAATCCTTATTATAAATCCATTTGTTAAAAAAATCTTTCAGTTTTATTAGAAAGGTGTTGCTAGACCAGTGATCTCTATCAAGATAATCTGAGTAGCCGGTCTCTAAATCAGCAGTTATCTCAATGATTAAACGGCCTTTGTTCATTTTTATCTTGTCGTTTCCTTTTATAACTTCTACTTCTTTAATGTTTTCGCCGTAAAACTTAATATCGAGTTTTTCTTTTACATAATGAGTTACTTTACGGCTGGCACCCCAACCAATTTCTATTTTTGGAGGTTTGTGCTTGAACTTCGTTTCCTTAACGCTGTAAGCTCGTGCAGACAACCATCCAGTTATCTCGCTGATTAGTTCGTCTAGGTTAAATAGCCCTATGTACTTGATTTTGAAGTTTCCTACAGCCATTGCTTATACCTTATAATTGTTATTTTTTAAATGTTGCTTTTTCGTTTCTCGCATTCAAGACTTCTTTAGCGCATTTTTGTAGGCTTTTTCAATATTTTCTAGGAGTTTTATTGAATGCTCGTTTAACTCGTCTAGCGAAAGTATATACTTAGATATCTCTGAAAAAGAAGAAATCCCATCTGCAGTAAGCAAGGTCTTCTTTTTATCTATACCTTTGGAAAAACCGCCCAGGTTCTTTTCTCCTATTACTCTATGACAAGGAACAACAGGCCATAACTTGTTTTTATTCATGGCAAAACCAACAACTCTTGGATTTGTGTTAGCTAGTTTGGCTATCTGCGAATATGTAGCAACTTTTCCTTTTGGGATGGTTCTTGCAATAGTATAAATTTTTTCAAAGCTAGTTCTAGGGTAAAACCAAATCAAAGACTTTACTTGTGTCAGAGTTTCTTCACAAAGATTTCTCTTGTAGTCCCTTATTCTTTCTAAGAGGTTTTTTTTAAATAAAATAATCTCTTTTTTTGTAAGCAATTCTGAAACTCTTGCTGAGCTCAAGTACTGCATAAACTGGCTTAAATTTGATGGTTTGTTTGTTGGAGCGCATCTCTCGAAATCAATTAGGAATGGTTGATTCTTTTTGATTATGATGTGTTTTACAGGCCTGTGCATCTCTTCTTTGTTTAACCTTAAAGAGTCTAAGGTAAATAATTGGTCCATAATTTTATAAATCACTGAGAGTATTGTTGTTTTAGAGGTTTCTTTTAACAAAAAATCTTCAAACAGAACTCCTTTTATATATTCCATTGAAAACGCGTCAAATTTAGGGTAGTATGAGAATACTCTTGGGCCTATACTGTATTTATTCAGTTCTTTCAAACAAAGATATTCTCTTTTAAGGAAACCAACATCTTTTGATATCTTTAAGCAAGTTTTTGAATCAAGCTTAACAACCAAGCCGCGTTTGCCTATCCCTATAATCCTTTCAGGAGGTAATTTTATTTTGTATGCTTTTTCGAATTCTTTGATTTTTCTCAAGAGTTCTTGCTTAATAACTTTCATCTTGTTTCTTATCTGATTTTTATAGGGAATTTTATTTTGCGTTTTATGGTTTTATAAATAAGTAAGTTGTAAGTACTTCAAAGAACAGTTTTTCATCTTTTATCTTTTGAACTGCGAATCCTAAGCCTTTAGCATAATTTAATATTTCTTCGGGATGAGACACTGAACTTGTTAAAAGTATGATTCTTCCATTTTTGTTGAGGTGGTCTGTTGCCTCTTTCAGGAACCTTATGCTTGTTTCATTGCCTCTTGGACCTCCATGTAGGCTTTCATCAAAGAACTCCTTATCGTGGGGTAAGTAAGGAGGATTAAACAAAATCAGGTCAAATTTTTCATCAATGTTTGAGAAAAGATCTGAATGGATTATTTTAATCTTTGTTTTTGTTTTTCTTATATTTTCCTTAGCTACTTTTAAGGCATCTCTATTTATATCTGCGCCTGTGAACTCTAACGAAGGGAACTTTTGGCTTAACATCGTTAGAACTTCTGCGGGGCCACAGCCCATTTCAAGGACTTTTTTGATGTTTTTTGTGTTAGAAAGTATAAGGATAGCGCTGTCAAGCAATAATTTAGAATCTTCAGAGAAAGTATATATCATAAAAAAAGAAAAGAGAAAATGAATTAAAAAACTTACTTTCTGCCTCTTGCCATCTTAGCTCTGGCAATGTTTCCGTTCTTATCTATGAAGTATAAGTATCCTGGCTCTTTCTTAATTCCTACTTTCTTGACGACTTCTTTCTTGCCTTTTGGCTTGCTCTTTCCTCTAGCCATAGGTACTCTTGCTATATTTCCGTTCTTATCTACAAAATATAGATATCCTGGCTCTTTTTTAATGCCTGTTTTTTCAACAACTTGTGCCATTTTCATATCCCTCGACTAATTTATGCTCTTTTTTTAGTGAAGCTATTATATAAACTTTACGATTTTATCATCAAGGGATATAAAGAGATTTATATAAAGAACAAACTTTATAAAGGGTTATTTAAAAATGAGGCTCATTACTTCTTAGAAGTCTTGTTTCTTATCAGATCATCAGCCTTTTTTAAGTATAGAGAAATCCGTTCTAGTATAGGTTGAAGGATCAGTGGTTTTACCTTTTCATCAAATATTTCTGTTAAAGATAGTCCTTCAGATAAAGAGTATTCCCTATTTGACTCTGAAACAATGCCTAATTTTTTGAGTTTTCGCAGTTGTCTTGAGATATTGGCTGGAGTAATCCCTTGTAAGTTCTGTTTAAACTTTTTCCGAGTGTTGTAAACTTTCTTCTCAATCTGTGTTAAAGTTAAGGGCTTCTTTGATTTTGTTAATACATACAGAATTTCTACGATAATGTCTCTAGAATCTCCTGGATTGAGCAAGCCTAAGCTTAAGCATACTCTTTTTATCAGGTTCCTTTCAGATAACCTTTCAGGTTTTTCATATCTTCTAAGGGTTATTTCTGAGAGAGGAAGGTCTTTTACTACTTTTGCCATAGATTTGCACCAAGTCTATTTTTCAGAACAAAGTTTTTATTTTTTTCTCTTTTAACATAGTGGAATTCTATATCTTATTTTGTTTTTGTTTCTAAATTTGTTTCTAAATCTTTGATTTAATCTAGAATTTATTGAAGTTGCGCAATATTAGCATAGCATCCCCAAAACTGAAGAATCTATAATTATTTTCGATGGCTATTCTGTAGGTTCTTAAGATTTCTTCTCTACCAATTATAGCGGCAACTAGCATTACTAAAGTGCTCTTTGGTAAATGGAAGTTTGTTATTAGAGCGTCAAAATCAAGCTTGAATTTATATCCTGGGTAAATAAATAGTTTTGTTGAGGTTTTTTTTGGGATGACTTTTCCAGATTCATCAGTTGAGCTTTCTAAGGCTCTTAATGAAGTTGTGCCAACAAGAAAGAGTCTGCCTTTTCTATTGTTTATGGCTTGTGCAGTTTCTTCAGGGATAAAAAACTCTTCCTCATGCATATCATGTTCAGTGATTCTATCGCTTTTTACAGGAGCGAAAGTGCCTAAGCCTATATGCAAACTTACTGGATAAAATTTAACGCCTTTTTCTTCTAATTGATGTAGAAGTTCTTTGCTGAAATGAAATGCTGCTGTTGGAGCTGCAATACTCCCTGGCTCTTTAGCAAAGATTGTTTGGTACTGTTCATCTTTGATGTTGGGGTTTTTTACATAAGGGGGTAGAGTTACCCTACCGAATTTTTCTATAAACTCAGTAGCATCCTGATTAAATTTGATGATAAAATTAAAATCTTCGCTATGGAGGATCTCAGCAAAGAGTTCGTTATTAAAAATGATTTTTGACCCCGGCTTCGGATTCTTCATCTTTAATAAAGCCTTATATGTTGTGTTGTCGATTTTTTTTAGAAGAGTTACCTCAACTTTGCCACCGGTTTCCTTTTTTCCGAAAAGCTTTGTTTTCAATACCTTAGTATTATTATATATGATTATGTCGTCTTTTGAGAAATACTTGATAATGTCTTTAAAAAGAAGGTGTTCTATTTGACCATTCTTGTAAACTAAAAGCTTTGATTCGTCTCTTTTTTCAAGGGGTGCCTGAGCTATCAGTTCTTTCGGCAGTTCAAAATTGTAAGATTCTAACATAAGGTCTTTGTTTAGGGCCATAGAAGCGTATTTCTTTGAAGTTTTTATAATTTTTTTGGTAGTCTCGAAAAGATTTTAGAAGAAGGTATTATTTAAAATGGTGCGACAGCCGGGATTTGAACCCGGGCCGCTGCCGTGGCAGGGCAGTATTCTACCAGACTAAACTACTGTCGCATTGTTCTTTGAGTGATTTTGTTCGATTTATAAAATTTTTGTTATACTTCGCATAGTATTTTGTTTTTTGTTTTTAATTTAAGTTTCAGCTTGCAAACATATCTTGCATACAGATAATAGTTAAATTTAAAAATAAAAACATTTTCCTCAAGCATACTGCCCGAGTCATTGTGGCAAAAAGAGGGCTGCGAGAATCTTCTGGCAGCACTTATTTAGGTGTGAATTATGAGCTCACAGGATTTTAGACAAATATTAAGAGTTGCAAATACCGATTTAGATGGAAATAAGTCTATCTACATTGGATTACGAAAGATAAAAGGAGTTAGTTTTTCATTTGCAAATGCAATCTGTAATATTCTTGATTTAGATAAGACTCGTAAAGTTGGTACTTTAACTGATGAAGAAGTTAGTGCTATTGAAGATATTTTAGCTAATCCTAAAAAGTATAACATTCCTAGCTGGATGCTTAACTTGAGAAATAGTCCTGAAGAAGGAGTAGACAAGCATCTGTTGAATGAGGACATAAAGGTTTACTTTAATGATAGATTAAAAATCCTTAGAATGATTAAGTCTTATAGAGGTTTAAGGCTTGCTAAAGGCCTGCCTGTAAGAGGTCAAAGGACTAAAGCACACTTTAGAAGGTCCAAGAAGAGTTTGGGCGTTAAGAGGAAGAAATAATTTTTAAGGTGATTTTATGGGAGATCCAAAGAGAATTCGAAAAAAGTATGAAACTCCATCCCATCCTTGGCAGAAGTCAAGGATTGTTGAGGAAAAAGAGCTTATCAAAAGGTTTGGATTAAAAAATCATAGAGAATTATGGAGAGTCAAAACGTTTGTTTCAAAACAAAGAAAAGAGGCTATGAGATTAATTCCTCTTAAGACTGAACAGGCTGAGAAGGAGAAAAAGCAGTTGATGGATAAGCTAATCAGGTTGGGACTTTTATCCAAAGACTCAGCAGTTACAGATGTTTTAAATCTTTCTGCAGAAGATGCCTTAAACAGAAGATTACAAACTTTAGTATTTAAGAAGGGATTGGCAAGAACCATTAAGCAAGCAAGGCAAATGATTGTTCATGGTCATATTGTTGTTAATGGCGTTAAAATAACTTCACCATCCTATTTAGTTAGTGTTGAAGAAGAAGCAGGAATTGAGTTTGATACCAAGTCTCCTTTTTATGATGTAGAACATCCTGAAAGGGTAGTTAAAGGGGGTGTAGTGAATGAGTAAGGCAACTAAAAAAGAAGATGAGAAATGGGGCGTTGTTCATATTTACTCATCATACAACAACACCATAATTCACATAACTGATTTAACAGGCAGTGAAACCATTGCTAGAACTTCTGGAGGACAAGTTGTTAAGAGTGATAGACTGGAAGGATCTCCTACTGCCGCTATGCTTGCTGCAAAGAATGCTGTTGAAATCGCTAAAGAAAAAGGCATTACAGCAGTTCACATCTTAATTAGAGGTAAGGGCGGCCATAACGGCCCTGTAAATCCAGGTCCTGGTGCTCAGGCTGCTGTTAGAGTCATTGCTAGAGCCGGATTAAAGATAGGTAATATTGAGGATGTAACTCCTATTCCACACGATGGTTGTAGAAAGAAAGGTGGAAAGAGAGGTAGGCGGGTTTAAAATGCAAGTTGAACTCTTTAATGAAAGGTTTGATACAAAAGTGTATCTGATAAAGGGGGTAAATGCAGCTTTCGTTAACTCCATAAGGCGAGCGATTTTAGCATACGTGCCTACTTTAGCAATTGAAGAGGTTGATTTTTACAAGAACTCTTCACCAGTGTATAATGAGGTTTTGGCTCATAGGTTAGGTTTATTGCCATTGATAACAGATTTGGACACTTATGAGATTCCGCCAAAAGATGTTGACCCAAGAGACTTTGCCAAGTATCATGTTGCTTTTAAGATCAAAAAAACAGGACCTTGCGTTGTTAGAGGAAAAGACATTGAATTTAATGACCCGAAAATAAAGGTTGCTCAACCTGAGATGCCAATAGTTACCTTGCTGGAAGGTCAGGAGTTAGAGGCTACAGGGATTGCTGTGTTAGGCATTGGAAAAGAGCATGCAAAATGGAGTCCTGCTCATGTTTACTATAAGAATTATCCCCAAATCAAGGTTAAGAAACCAACAACTTCAAAGGCTGACGCCATTGTTGAAATCTGCCCAAAGAAGTTGTTTAAAATTGAAAATTCAAAATTAAAAGTTGATGAGGGAAGAATTCATGAATGCTCTCTTTGCAGAGCTTGTGTTGAGAACTTCCCAGAAGAGATTTCATTTGAACCTAAGGAGGATGAGTTTTTATTTTCAGTAGAAAGTTTTGGTCAACTACCCCATAAGGTGATTTTAGAAAAAGCCTCTGAGGTTTTAACTGAACAACTTAATAAGATTTCAAAGTTGTTATGATCAGGGTGCGGGAGTGCCCGAGTGGTCAAAGGGGCTACCTTGAGGGGGTAGTGGCGAAGTGCCTACGCGGGTTCGAACCCCGTCTCCCGCATATGATATTCAATAAGAATATTGCTTAAAAGAAAAGGTGTGAGTTATGAGGACTGGACCTACAAACCCAATATTGAGAGGATTGATCTCTGATTTAAAGAGAATTGCAAACGAGAGACAGGAAGCTGTCTGGAGAAAGGTAGCAGAGGATTTAAGTAGACCTAGTAGAATTAGAAGAGAAGTTAACCTTTCTAGAATTAATAGATTTACAAAAGAAGGTGATTTTGTTGTCGTTCCTGGAAAAGTTTTATCACTTGGAGAATTAGACCATAAGGTTACTATTGTAGCTTGGGCTTTCTCAGGTAAAGCCTTGGAAAAGATTAAGAATTCAGGTTCAAAAGCTTATTTATTAGTGGATTATGTTAAAGGTATTGGAAAAGCCAAAAAAGTGGCTAATATTAAGGTTATTGGGTGAGTGTTATGATTATCGTTGATGCAAAAGGATTGCTTGTTGGAAGGTTGGCATCTTTTGTGGCTAAAAAAGCTCTTTTAGGAGAAAAAGTAGTTGTTGTTAATAGCGAACAAGCTGTTTTTTCCGGTTCTAAGGATGATATTATTGAGAAATATAGGCATTTATATGAAATGGGTGCTCCGAGATATGGTCCTTTCTTGTTTAGAAGACCTGATATGTTCCTAAGAAGAATAATTAGAGGGATGCTGCCTTGGAAAAAGGCAAGGGGAAGAGAGGCTTATAAAAGGATAAAGTGTTATGTTGGTATTCCAGAAGAGTTTAAGAATGCTGAGTTTACATCAGTTGATGTTAAGAAGTTTACTGAGTTACCTATCTCAAAGAGGGTTACTGTTGGCGAAATCTGCGAAGTTTTAAGGAGCTGGAGGTCATAAAATGAAAAAGGTCGTTCATACTTCAGGTACTAGGAAAAGAGCAGTTGCAAGGGCTACTGTTAAAGAAGGGAAAGGTATTATTAGAGTTAACAGGTTCTTGGTATCAAATTATTTTCATGGCCTCTATTTGGATAAGGTTATGGAGCCAATCTTGTTAATAGGCGATTTGATAAAGAAGGTTAATGTTTATGTTAATGTTCGTGGTGGCGGAGTGAATGCA
Source organism: Candidatus Woesearchaeota archaeon (assembly GCA_030154045.1). GTDB lineage: Archaea > Nanobdellota > Nanobdellia > Woesearchaeales > JASKKU01 > JASKKU01. The sequence continues at coordinate 75 of JASKKU010000013.1, read as the reverse complement.
CAAGCTGATGCTGTTAGATTGGCAATTGCAAGAGCTTTCGTTGAATACTTTAAAGGTGATGTTAAGGACAAGTTC
>JASKKU010000012.1 GCA_030154045.1 Candidatus Woesearchaeota archaeon | reverse complement strand
TTCCAAACAGGAGTTCCTAGAATAATTAAGTCATAGTTCTCGGGATTTCTTGTGAAGGTTATTTCTGTGGTTTTCCCAAGGGTTGCATCATAGCCAGCCTTAAGAAACCCTAAAAAACCTCTTCTAGGTTTTTGATCAATAATTTCATCAAAGTCTGCATTTAAAGACTGTGCAATCTTATTAGCAATTTTTCTAGTTTTCCCAGTTCTGGAATAACATACTACTAGAATTTTCATTTTAAGCATAACACAGATTTTATAACACAGATTTTCTGATTTAAAAGTTTTTCATTTAAATTAAAAAAGATACAACTTCATAGAAGTTCATATAATAAAAACCGTTAAATTTTTAAACTTGTAATCAAATTAAAACAAAAAGGTGATTGAACATGATAACTAGCTATGCTGATCTTTTTAAAGGAATCTTTATTGGATTAATATTAGCAATAATACTGCTGTTCTTAATTAAGTTCGGAATAATCCCATTAGACTTAGGGTTCTTGTGCCCAACTCCTGCAACTCCATAATCATTTTCTTTCTTTTTTAATAATCTTTAAATCTCGATGATTATTTCTTCCAAATCAAGTGTGAATTTTAAATTCACAATTATTCACAGTATCGCATCCTTTTTATACTCGTTGTGATTATCAAATTCACAATCGCTTAAAAAAGGAGGGAAAAATGGAAGTGAACTTTAACTTAGGCTCATTAGGAAAAAGTGAAAACCTTGATCTTAATCAGGTGTTCGACTTAGCAATTATTGGTTCTGGTCCTGCTGGATACTCAGCAGCAATTTATGGACGAAGATACGAATTGAATACAATAGTTATAGGAAAAGAACACGGTGGAATGATCACAGAAACTAACTTAGTTGAGAACTACCCAGGATTTAAAGAGATTTCAGGTTTAGAATTAATGAATAGATTTAAAGAACATGCCTTAAAATTCGATGCCAAAATACTTAATGATACTATAGTTGAAATCAAAAAAGAAGAGAATCATTTTATTTTAAGGACGCAAAACAACGAATTTATTAAATCCAAAACAATCATCATTGCAACAGGAACAAAAAGGAGGCAACTTAATGCCCCTGGGGAAAAGGAGTTCCTGAATAAAGGTGTAAGCTACTGTGCTATTTGTGATGCTCCCTTCTATAAAGGCAAAGTTGTAGGAGTAGTCGGCGGAAGTGATGCCGCCGCCTCAAGTGCTGTCCAGTTAACTCAGTATGCTTCTAAAATTTATATGTTCGTTAGAAGCAAAGTAAGAGCTGAACCTTATTGGCAAAAACTATTGAAAAAGAACAGCGATAAGATTGAAATTCTGGAAGGGGTTCAAGTCAAAGAGATATTCGGAGATGAAAAAGTCAGGGGAGTTAAACTTGATAATGGGCAGGTTGTTGAATTGGACGGCTTATTTATAGAGATTGGTTCAATGCCTGTTTCAGAATTAACAAAACACATTGGCGTTGAAATTGATGAAAAAGGCTATATCGTTGTTGATAAAAAGATGAGAACAAATGTTCCTGGAGTTTATGCTGCAGGAGATGTAACAAATTTATTACCTGAGTTTAGACAAGTGGTTGTTGCTGCTGCGCAAGGCGCTATTGCAGCTCATTCGGCATATCGCTTTTTCAAAGAACAGCAATAAAAATTAAAAAAAGAGGTGATAATCATGAATCCATTTGAAAATGCAATTAATCTTTTAGAAAGAGCTGCCAAAAAGGCAAATATAAATAATTTTGAGGTTTTGAAACATCCAAAAAGGATAATTAATGTAAGAGTTCCTTTAAGAAGAGATGATGGTAAAGTTGTCTTTTTTGAAGGTTATAGAGTACAGTATAATGATGCAAGAGGACCAACCAAAGGCGGTATAAGGTTCCATCCTAAAGTTGATTTAAATGAGGTTAAGGCTTTAGCTTTCTGGATGACCATTAAGAATGCTGTAGTTGATTTGCCATATGGTGGAGCTAAAGGAGGCGTAGCAATAAATCCAAAAGAACTCAGTGAAAGAGAGCTTGAACAAGTTAGCAGGAATTTCATAAAAGAAATACATCCTTTTGTAGGACCAAATAAAGATATTCCTGCTCCAGATGTATATACTAATGACCAGATTATGGCTTGGATGCTTGACGAGTTTGAGAAGATTAATGCTGGAAGTTATCCTGGAATGATTACTGGGAAACCATTAGATATTGGAGGAAGCAAAGGCAGAGCTTACTCTACTGCATTAGGCGGAGTTTTTGTCTTAGAAGAAGCTTTGAAAGAATTTAATGTTGGAAAAAGAGTAGCAATCCAAGGTTTTGGAAATGCTGGAGCAAACATGGCCAAATTCCTGCATGATAAAGGATTCAAGATAATTGCAGTTAGCGATTCAAAAGGCGGAATCTACAACAAGAATGGTTTAGACATAGAAAAAGTTATTGAGATTAAGCAAAAGACTGGTTCAGTTGTAAATTATAGCGATGCAAAGAAAATCACTAATGAAGAAGTCCTTGAACTTGAGACTGATATTTTAATACCAGCAGCTCTTGAAAACCAGATCACTAAAGAGAACGCTGATAAGATTAAAGCAAAGATAATTGCTGAGTTGGCTAACGGCCCAGTATCTTTTGAAGCTGACGAGATATTAAGCAAGAAAGGAACAATAATAATACCAGATGTATTGTTTAATGCTGGCGGCGTTACAGTGAGCTATTTTGAATGGGTGCAGAACTTGTATGGCTATTATTGGAGCGAAGACGAAGTTAATCAAAGATTAAAAGAAAAGATGACAACAGCATTCAACGAATTATTGAAGATTCACGACAAGTACAATTGCAACCTAAGAGATGCTGCATATATTTTAGCTATGCAAAGAGTGCTTGAGGCCGAGAAAAAACGAGGCTACATATAAAAAATGATACTAAATTTTGCGTGTAAACCAATAAATACCTCGGAAATCGTAATGTGCAGTTATGGTTTAGGTAGAGGTGAGTATAAGATATTTGAGTTTATGTTAAGACTAAAAGAGCCTAAAACCATAAAAGAGATTGCAGAGATGATTGGAAAAGAAAGAACCACTGTGCAAAAAGCAATAACAAAGCTTTTAGAGAAAGGTCTTGTTAAGAGAAGACAGATGAACTTGTCAACTGGTGGCTATGTGTTTGTTTATTTTATGGAAGACAAAGAAAGAATTAAAAAAGAGATCAAAGAAATAATTAAGAGCTGGTGCGAAGATGCTATGAGAGCCATTGATATGATGTGAATCTTGAAAAGTTTTCAGGTTTTTTGTTTTAATTTTTTTATAATTCTTTGTTTAAACCTAAAGCATGAATGAAAAGTTGATTAACCTTCTCGTTTTGATTACTTTAATTGTTAGTTTTGCAATGCTTCTTTTTGTTAAACCTGATGAACCTTTGATGAGTTTAAGGGGCTGGGTGAATGATGTTTATTTCAGGAACAATAATTATGTTCTAAAACTAAAAAGCTGCAACTATACTGAAGTTGTGTTTGATAAAAACCTTCTAGAGGAGATTATGAAAGAAAAAAACAAGTATGTTAGAATCAACTGCAAGATTAAAGACAATAAATGTTATTTAGTCAATATAAGCTAAAAAATAAAAATGAAAGAAATTTATTCTTCGTGGTTGTGATTGTCATGCACATGTCCGTGCAATAACTCTTCTTTTGTGGGCTCTTCAACCTTCAAAATCTTTACCTTAAAATGCAAATTCTTGCCTGCAAATGGATGATTTAAATCAAACACTACTTTTGAATCTGTAACATCTTTTACATAAGCGATTACTGGATAACCATCCTTAGACTGCAATTGAACAAAAGTCCCTTTAACTAATTGGTCAGCATTAGGAATTCTTGACTTTTCTACTTCAGTAACCAACTCTTCCATATAAGGACCATAACCCTTCTCTGGAGGGACATCGAACTCTTTCTCTTCATTTTCTTCCATGCCTATTAGATTTTCTTCAAAACCAGGCACAACATTCTGAGCGCCGACAATAATTTTTAACGGCTCTTTTCCAACATTTGTATCAAACACATTACCTTGTTCATCCATCGCAGTATATTCGACAGAAACCTTTTTATTATTTTCAACTTTCATTTATTTACACCAAATTCAGAACTTTAACAGTTCTTGGTTTTAGCAAAAAACACTTTGCATTTATAAATCTTACGAGAGTTGTTAAGTAGCATTTTCTGTTCTATAATTAAAGAAGCAACGCAAGATTTATCTCAAGAAATAAAAACATAAGATTTTTAAAAAGATTAACTTTAAGAATAAAGTATGAGTCTTTTCAAAAGTTTTCCAAAACGTCATGTTGACGATGAAATTCTTGAATTATATTTCGAAATTGAAACTTTGTTATCAGAAATTTCTGATAAGTTTGAAGATTATATTCGTTATGTTATTGAAACAAAGTATTATGAGAAAAATCATAAAGACAAGAAATACTATTCTATCCTAAAGGTGTATCATTTTTTTCACAATATTCAGAATGAGTTCTCGCATTGTTTTAGTTTAAGAAGTAATCTAAATAATTATGACTTCTATAAGAGTGAAAGCAGGTCTGCAGAAAAGAGAGAGATAGAAACAGAACTCAAAATTTTAATAAAACTCCTAAATAAAATTAAAAATGAGGTTCTAAAACTAGACAAGACAGATATAAAAAATAATGATTTCAGAGAACTTGAAAAATTTATTGAGACGTTTAAAAAAAGAGAAGAATATCTACGAATAATAAAAAAAGAAGATACTGAAAGAGTAAAGCATTTATTAGATAAGATCATTAGAGATGCTTTTAAAAACAAAAAAGAAGGAATCTTATTATTAGACCAAAAGACCAGGAAAAACAAACTTTTAGTATCTTATAATTTTCACATAAATGATTTAAGAATTCTTGATTTATGCGAAATTCTTCCTCAACAGGAATTAGGAAATATTATAGTTAGATTGCTTCATAAAGATTCAACGTTACCAATATATCATTATAATATCGAAGTGAATGGACAAGACATCCATGTTGTTCCAAAAAATTTCTACAATAGATTAAAGGGTTTTTTAGTAGCATAACCTTTTGTTTTAACAACAAAATAAGGAACGCAATAACCGATTTGTTTCTGTTCAAAACCAAAATTGTCAATGAAATCATCAATGTTTTTATATTTGCTTCTTATCGTTTCTTTTTGCATCTCAGTTAAGTCTTTTGGTGAGAAACCTCTAGCAATGCCGTAAGAATACATCTGGAACACAGAATCATACTTTGCGATTTGATTTGTAGTTTTGGGTTTCTTGCCAACACCATGTTGCATAGAATTATAAAAATCTTCATATTCTGCTACATACAAATAGAGTCCTTCAACAGGGTTTAAAGCAAGCAATCCGATACCATTGCTTTCCTTCAAGTTGATTGCGCCTTTCCGATAGATTATATGATTATCTTCGATATTAATACTATTATGAGTCCAATCGTTATAAAACTCACCATGCAAACCTAAACGAGAAGATAACCTCTCTAAGAATTCTATTCTTCTTTCCTTAGCTCTTGACTCAAGATCCTTTGCTTCTTCAAAAGAGACAGGTAAATACTTTTCATTATTAAAATCACTATGTAAAAAAACAAACATAGTTTCTTCATTTTTAGTTCTAAGTGAAGGATGAGTTGTTGTGAAATCTAAAAAGTGATTACCTTGACCAATATGCATATTGACTTCAGTTACTACTTTCAAAATTTCTTCAAAAGTTTTTCTTCTATTATTTTCATCAAAATCTAAAGATTCCATTAAATATGCAGTAATACCGCAACCAACATCTGTTTTGAGTATCCTAGGATTATAATCTGAAGATTTTTTATAAACAAAAACAGAACCATTTGGAATGTTATGTTTTTTTGAATCTTCACTAAAGATTATAATTTCTTCTAAATTCTTTCTTAAAGATTTGTTTGGAAAATAATACTCTCCAAAATTAGTGATAAAAAATTCTGAATCCTTTAATTTAAAGTGTTGGGGATACATTAAAAACAAGAAGTTTTCTTCTTTTTTAAAATTTGCTATTGTTTGGTAATAACCTCTAAGAGCTATCAAAATATTTTTAAATTAATTGATTTCTCTTTCTAAATGTTTAGCCCCGTAGTGTAGAGGCCAATCATGCAGGCCTTTGGAGCCTGTGACCCCGGTTCGAATCCGGGCGGGGCTATACTTCAAGAAACCCTTTTTGATTCTACAAGCTTAAGATTTCTATCACAGTACTTGCAGTAATTGTTTTGTTGCATGCTTTCATTTTGCATTAAATTTCTGTAAGCCAAAAGAAGTTCTATCTTTTCTTTAATGTCATCTAAAGAAAAGCCTTTTGAGTCTTTTAGGATAAAATCATTACTCTTCAACAAACCCAAGAAATAATTTCCCCTATCATCAACATAAGCCAACTCATTGCTCGCAGTTTGTCCGATAATGTAAGTTGAGTTAACTCTTTTCTTAAAGGGTTTTCCATTGAGGAAATCAATCAGAATATTCTTAAAATCATTGTGCGTAAATAATTCATTAACATCAAGATGACCTTTGATGTTTTGGTTTATTATAACTAATGGAATCCTATAATCTGAAAGCCTCTTAAGCTCATAACCTTTATTTCCATGGTCGCTTACAATAATTATATTTGTATTCTCTAACAAATCATTCTCCTTTAGGAAATTGTAAATTTCAAGAAAATAATCGTTATAATAGTATATCTGATGTCTTCCTAAAAGTTTAACAAAATCTTCACCATGACCCGCGATCAATTCCTGAAGCATAAATATGCTTTTGTTTTTATTCTCTAAAAGGAACTTTTTAATATCTGGCAGAAGAATCTTGTCCTCGCAGCCCTGCTGAAACTCAAACTCGTGCAAACAAATAAAATCAGGATTGTTCTCATCAAATTCCTTTAAGTAAATCAAATCATCCCAAGGATATGCTGCTAGAATAAGGTTTGGCGTGTAAACGCTACTAACTGCAACTGTTTTGTACCCTTTGCTCTGGAAGAATTGTACAAGGTTGTTTGAACTCAACACAGAACCATAGTACTTATTCCAATTGCTTAAATAGCATTCAAAAGGAATAAAAACAGAATTTAACATATCCCATATTGAAGTCCTGCTGTCTTGATTCTGCGTGTAATAATTCTTGAAATAGATGCTTTGATTATATGTGAGTTTGAAGAAATTTTTGTCTTCAGGGATATCATTAACTGCCTCAAGAAAAGCATCTAAGGTTGTCTGTTCCATAACAAAAACAAGAATCTTTTGATTTTTCGGAACAGATACATCTGTGTAATTCTTTATTGAGTTATCAAAAAGCCATTTGTTAACTGTAACATTATGAGTTATGTTGAGATTTATTTCCTTGTTTTTCAAATTATTTGCTGCATAAACTAGTGTTGTTCCATACTGGTTAACGACTTGGTCATAAGAAAATAAAGATAATATGATTGAAAATGTAAGGAATGTTAAAAAAATTAAAAAGATGTGCCTTTTAACCTGTTTCTCTAAAACATCAAACCCTTTCATATTAACTCTGGCAAAAAGGAAAATTATTCCGAGCAAAACAAACATCAAAATATAGTAATGTAAAGGAATTATCTGCTTTATGACAAAAAGGACATTCTCTTTGTTGGCCTGAGCAAAGTTGTATTTCAAAGATACAAGGTCGTTAAAATATATTGAATTTGCCGCGAACAACAATGTATTAAAGATAAAGACCAACAGGAATAAAAAATTAAACATCTCTTTTAGGATAAATCTCGTCTTGATAAAATGAACAAGTAAAAGGTAAGAAGTTAAGTAAACTGCAAATTCTATAACAAAATTCGTGAAGATTGCCAAGTAATGATTAGAGAAAAACAGTTTCAAGATAAGCAAAACAAAAGGAGCTAAGAGAGTTAGTCTCAGATAATAATCTTTTTTTGGTTGTTTTTTTGGTCTGATACTAATCACCTGAAAAATATACTTTAAGGCATTTAGACATTAAAAGTGTTTTTAAAATTAACTCTTCTTATTTAACAAACTAAAGTTAAAATCACCCTTTTATAACTGCTAAAGGCACTAACCGTGCAACTTTCTTTGAGATGTTTAAAGAATCTACAACCTTGATAACTTCATCCACATCCTTGTATGCCAAAGGCGCTTCTTCTTGGATTACTCTGTTTGACTTTGCTAACAGGATTTTACCTTCTTTTTCCAACTCTTTTTTTATTTGATTTGCACTAAAAGATTCTATTGCCTTATGTCTTGATAACAATCTACCAGCACCGTGACAAGAAGTTCCAAAAGATAAAGCCATAGCAGTCTCTGTTCCCATTAAAACATAAGATGCTGACCCCATAGAACCTGCGATAATTACTGGCGTGTTGGGAAAAGACCTTGTAGCACCTTTCCTATGAACATAGAGCTTTTTCTTAACACCATTTATATTATGCTCTTCAATCTTGCAGATGTTGTGAGCAATTCCATAAACAGTTTCTAAACCAATAACTTTGGAAGAAACACCAAAGGTTTTTTCAAATGCCTTCCTAACAAAATGAGAAATTATAAACCTGTTCGTAAAAGCAAAATTAACTGCCCCTTTCATAGCGGCATAATAATCCTGGCCTTCCTTTGATTTTATTGGAACCGCTGCTAACTGCTTGTCCGGTAAATTGATATTGTACTTTTTAGCAGCAGCTTCGTGAATCTTAACATAATCTGTAGCAACCTGATGACCTAAACCTCTGGAACCTGTATGTATCATAACTAAAACTTGATTTTCAAACAAATGGAGTCTTTCAGCTAATTCTTTGTCATAAATTGTTTCAACCCTCTGAATCTCCAAGAAATGATTCCCAGCCCCTAAAGTGCCAAGTTGTTTTAACCCTCTCTTCTTTGCCATATCGCTTATCTTAGAAACATCAACATCTTGCATAGAACCTTGCTCTTCTGTATTCAGCAAATCTTGTTCAGTTGCATAACCTTTTCTATAGGCCCACTTGCCACCGAATCTCAAAACTTCATCTAATTCATCCATTGTTAGAGAAATCTTTCCTTTTGCACCAACACCTACAGGAACCTCCTTAAATATCTGTTCTATAAGAGGTTTAAGCTTTGGTTTTATTTCTTCATAATTCATATTAGTCCTAAGAAGAGAAATTCCGCAGTTTATATCAAAACCAACCATGCCTGCTGAGATCAATCCGTCTTCATTGAAAGCAGCAACACCACCAATAGGCATTCCATAACCCAAATGAGTGTCGGGCATTAAAACAACAGGACTAATAACATTAGGCAGTTTAGCAACATTGCTTGCCTGCTCTATTGTAGCATCATCAATATCTTTAAGAAGTTGTTCTGAAGCAAATACTTTAACATCAGCATTCATTCCTTTAACCTTGTCCTTTGGCAACAAATACTCAAAATCACTAATTTTTTCTAGCAGTTCTTTCATAATCATACACCTTGTAGAAACTATGAGGAATAGATAAATCTAACTAGTTAAACCTATTAAAAAATAAACCATCAAAAACCATGCAAAAGAGAATGTTGTAACATCTGTTATAGCATCCATAAACTTAGATAAATAAATTGAATATTTAAAATTATCTCAAGAAACATATTAAAAAGAAACAAACATAAAGCGAAAAGTTTATAAATTATTTTTGTAACTACTAAGTTATGGTAATTCATAATCCTCCTGGTTTCAAAGTAAAAAGTTCTGCTGCTGAAAGAAGAAAGAAAAGATTAAGAAGGGAAAAATTTATGAGAGGCTTAAAAATTGCAGCAAGTTTATCTTCTTTAGTTCCTGTTATATACTTAGGAATGGGTCTCTATAAAAGCATAAATGAGAATCTACTCAAGAAGATTAATTATTACAATAATCCAGGCATTGAGCAAGGTTATCAATATTCTTCTACAGAAAATGAAATAATGAAAGATTTTGAGTTTACTGAACCCTCAACGATAAACACTTTGATTGAAGAATCTCGACCTCAAGTTAATAACAATCAAACTTTAGAAGATAAGATTGAAAACTCAGAGGTTTCTCCTGATGCTGTAAGTTACAAGGAAGAATATAACCTAATTAAAAAAATTGAGCAAACCACTTTTGATGATGAAGTCCTAGAATTGTATGCTGATTTAATCCAGAAATTTCCTTTGCTATATTCTGCAGCATACAAAGTAGCTAAGGAAAACGATATTGACCCAGCCCTACTTATGGGATTGGCAACATTAGAAGGAGGAATACAAATGAAGTATTATGCAGGAATAACAGAAAACGGAACCGAGTTAAGAATTGAAAACAGTCTAAACAAAGATATAAGGGGAGTCTGCCAAATCGGGAAATCCACATGGCAAACATATGGCAAAGATTACACTTGGGATGACATGTATGAGTATGAATCGAATATGATTGTTGCCTCAAGAGTTTTAAAAGCGTATCTTGCTATTTTTGAAAATGATTTAACTGATGCACTAACTGCTTATAATTTAGGGCCTGAGAAAGCAAAGAATGTAAAAACAAAGTATGCTAACAATGAAAAAGGCAAGATTGTAAAAGTTCTAAATAGATGGGTTTCTCAAGGTTTTAAAGAATACACTGAACCTGCAAACTACCCTAGAAGAGTTCTTGAAGGAGCGTATTATTTTCAAAAGGTATTAGAGAAAGTTGGTGCCTATGACAATAAAACCACAAAAATGGAATTAACTGAAGAATTTATCAAAACAATTCCGAGAAGTTATAAAAGCGATAGCTTACTGCTTCACAATACATACAAAAAAGAGTAAATAAAAAAATAAACTACAAAATCAACCCCATTTTTTAAGTGCTAATGCCAATTCTTTGCTTTTCTTTGCTGCGACTTTCAAACTTATACCTGCCAATGTTGCGTCTAATGCATCCCTGCAAGCTTTTGCTCCCTTTAAAGTTCCTTCGGGATGTGCATGGACGCCTCCGCCAAATTGTAATATAACATCCTTTCCAAAGATTTTGTACAATTCAGGAATCTGGACAGGGTTTAAACCACCAGATGCTACTGGGAATACTGGTTTTATGTTATACCAATTCTGAGCAAAGTTGAGGTTTGTTTTCTCAACTTTCTTCTTAACGATATTATCCCTTATGTTAAGCACTTCTGTTTTATCTCCAGCCATTTTTCCAACGACTGTACCAATATGCAATTGGTCTACCCCTGCAAGTCTTGCCAATTTGGCTAAAGTAAGCATAGTCATACCATGATAAGGATTCCTAGTTAATGCAGCGTGCATTGCTCTATGAGCGTGTATTATTAAGCCTAACTTTTCATTCTCTTTTCTAAATGATTGCAAGCCTGTAAAACCTACAGTCACAATATCTATCATAGCATATCTGCCGCCGTGTTTCTTAACAATCTTAGCTCTAGCAACCATTTCATCAACAGTTGCTGCAGAGATGTTTGCCATATAACCTTTCTTTGCTCCTGTTTTTCGTTCAACCTCTTTTCTCGCTTTAAGTGTTAACTTAACCCTAGTTTCAAAATCATTGAAGTCTTGGTTTGTTAGGTTTTCATCATCTTTCACAATATCAAGACCGCCAAGCCAAGCATCATAAGCTACTTTAGCATGTTGCTCTGAAGTCAATCCTACTTTTGGCTTAACGATAGTGCCTAGCAAAGGCCTGTCTTTTATCTCAAGAACTTGTCTTACACCATTTAAACCATATAATGGACCTAAAAAAGAATCAACATATGCTTTTGGAAATCTTATGTCTAACAATCTTAGATTCTTAACCAATTTCATGCCATAAATGTTTCCAGCAACAGAACTCAATAACTGAGGGATTGAACCTAATTCAAACAATTTAAGATTATATGCTACTTTAATTATCTTTTTTCTTGGATTAACATAATATACGTGAGGCTTAAGTTCCTTGGCAATTATAGGACTTAAAGTTACGATATCGCTCCAAGTGTCTATGGAACTCTCTCCTGCGAGATGAGTTGCAGCCTCTTTTAGAGTATAACCCTCTGCCGGCTCCACATAGAACATGCACAAAATTTCGTTACCTTTTGGCTCATATTTTAAATCAACATAGTCGTGTCTCATGGTATCACAAAAGAATCTTATTCAAGTTGATATAAAAAAGTTTTTATTTATCGATAAGGGAAAAATCAAAAAGCGGTTAGAAAAATCGTTCTAAAAACCAAAAACTTTTTAAAGAGATGCTTTTATCCAACTTAATGTGGGCGGCCAGAGCGGCAGGGGTCTACCCGAACCCTTCCCGAACTCGGAAGTCAAGCCTGCCTGCGTCCGGGTTTGTACTGCTCTTTGGAGCGGGAACACCCGGTCGCTGCCCACACTTCTTTTAAGATTTTTTATTACTTTCAAATTCTGAGTTGATGCTTATTTTCTTAGAGTTCTCTTCTCTTAGTTTAAGAATTCCGAAAATTAATTTCTGGAATTGGTCCTTTTGCAAGATAAAACCTAAATCAACTAAAGCTCTCGCTAATTCTTTGCCTGAGTCATAAAAGTCCTCATCCCTGCAAGAAACAGATCCCTCAATGACTTTTCTTAATCTCTTGAGGTTATGATCACAAACAAAACCATCATTTAATTTGAGCACACAGTTTTTATTTTGCTGTTTGAATGATAAAGATCTAAAATTAAATTCAACATTTAACTCTTTATTAAAGTAAACAGTTTTATTTTTTGGTTTAAATCCTAGCGCTAAAAGTTGTTTATTAACCAAAGAATAAAATAAGTCTTTAGGCGAACTCATGGAATCTAATGATAGGTCAAGGCTTTCACTCAAAGGCTTTACTCCTATAACTCTGCCAAGATATTTCACGGTTTTTTGAATAGTCTTGCCTTTTTTCCAAGTGTTTTTAACTAGGTAAGCATAAGGAATCCCTTTTATCTTCTTAATTCTAACAAACATCTATAATCACATATTAAAAACATATAATAAGACTTATAAATTTTCGGATTAAATCGATAAAACAAAAATTTTATAAATAATAAAAATTATCAATTGATAAAAATTATCAAAAATGTAAATAAAAAATAAATGCAAAAATGAGACAAACACTCCAAAGGCAAATTATTTTAGAGTATTTAAAAGAGAATAGGACTCATCCAACAGCAGAGGATGTTTTTGAAGCTTTAAGAAAAGAGTACCCTAATCTAACCTTAGCTACAGTTTACAGAACCTTAAATACTTTAGCTGACCATGGAATAATCTTAAGGTTCAAAGTAAACAATAAGTATCATTTTGATGGTTTCAATGAATTACATTTACATTTCTATTGCCAAAAATGTAATCGTATATTTGATTTAGAATCTAAAGAATTAAACAAAGATATCAACTCTATTATTAAAAAGATAGAAAAGAGCGGCAAAACCATTAATGAGTATCATATTGTGTTCTATGGAATCTGCGAGGAGTGTAATAAGAACTAAGTTACAGTTGTATTAATGTGATTATAATCTATAATCATATAGAACCCTAATCATAAAATAAAAGAGGTGAAAAAATGGAAGGATTACCATTATTGGGAGATAAGTTCCCAGAGGTTGTTGTAAAGACAACGAAAGGCACGAAAAAGTTGCCTGAAGATTATAAAGGAAAGTGGTTTGTTTTGTTTAGCCATCCTGCAGACTTTACACCTGTTTGTACAACAGAGTTCTATGCTTTCCAGCAGAGGTTTGACAAATTTAAAGAACTGAATGCTGAGTTAATCGGATTAAGCATAGACCAAGTGTTCAGTCATATGAAATGGATTGAGTGGATAAAAGAAAACCTAAATGAAAGCATTGAGTTCCCAGTTATTGCTGATGATACCGGAGCTTTAGCAAAGACTTTAGGCATGATTTCAGAGAATAAAGGAACAAACACGGTTAGAGCGGTTTTCATTGTGGACCCTAAGGGTATTATCAGATTAATTATGTACTATCCACCTGAAGTTGGCAGAGATGTAGATGAAATCTTGAGAGCTTTGAAAGCTTTACAGGTTTCTGACAAAGAAGGCGTTGCTATGCCACATAAATGGCCAAACAACGAATTGATCGGAAACAAAGTGATTCTACCACCACCAGCAAACGAGGAAGAAAAAGAGAAGAGATTAGAGTTGCTTAAGAATAACAAGATTGAAGGATATGACTGGTGGCTAAGCTTCAAGGAATTAAAAGAATAAAAACAAAATTCTTCTTAGATTTTATTTTTTTATATTTTTTACTTTGTTTTTCTAATTAAACAATTAAACCTTTAGAATAAACTCATCCAATATTTCTTTAGCCTTTGCTCTTCTTTCTTGATGTTCTTTTAAGAAAGCGTTTATCTTTTCAATTGCATATTTCTTCAGTTCTCCGGTCAATAGTTTTCCTGACCTGTAATCCTGTTCTAATTGAGCGAGTTTTTCATCAGATTCCTCAAACATATATCTCAAATATTGAAATGCTACATCTATATCAGGATTCCCGCCTTTTTTTCTATGCTCCTCAACAGTAGGCTGACCCCCTGAAAAAGCATACTTGTTGATTTTCTCTTTAACTTGTTTTGGCGTATCAGTTGATAAGATACTTTTAATAGCCTCGCTGCTGCTCATTTTTCCTTCAGGGCCTGTCAAAGGCGGCAAGAAAGAACTCTGTATGCTTGCAGGTTTATAATAACCTAACTTGGGCAAAACATCTCGAGTAACTCTAAAATGCGGGTCTTGGTCTACAGCATGAGGAATTAAACAAGGAATGTTCTTTCCTTTAAGGACACTAGGCAAAAAAGAAGGCACTGCTTGCATTGCCGTATAAAAAATTGAACCAATGTTGGTACTATCAGTGAAACCAAACGCAGCTTTTACTGTTGAAAAAGTTATCTTCTTAGCAACTTTTATTGCTAGAGGATACATAATGCCCACATGTTTTGTATCTATAACAAAAAATGTCTTTTTTGGGTCAAAGCCAACAGCTATAACATCCAACATGTTTTCATAAAGCCATTTCTGAACTTCTTCATAACTTAAGTTCTTGTATAAGAATTTCTCATCATCAGTAAATTGAAAATATAATTCAACATCGAACTTATCTTGCAGCCATTTGGTAAAGTACCACACCATTAAATGACCCAAATGTATAGGACCAGAAGGACCACAGCCTGTGTAAAGGAAGAACTTATTGCCTTTTTCGTATTCATCCAAAATCCAGTTTAAATCCCTATGAGCAAAGAAGATTTTTCTTCTTAACATAAAATGCAATTCGTTTGTATGTTTCTTGATTCTATTAAGCAAGGCATCATCAATCTTCTCAAGACCAAATTCTTTGATTAATTTATCATAATCTACCTTGCCTTCCACTGAATAAGGGTCAACTCTCATTGTTTCCTTCATTTTACTTTATTTTTTGATTAGAATTAGATTTATAAATTTTCGGATTTGCTTAAAACATAAAAATTTAAATAGTTAGATATTTTTTGTTCATTACTAAAGAGTGGAGTGAAACTATGAAATTTCAAGCAATAATCCCAGCTGCTGGCGTAGGCAAGAGATTAAGGCCTTTAACTCATACTTTGCCAAAGAGTTTAGTTCCTGTTGCAGGCAAGCCAATCATTGTTCATATTATTGACGAGTTGGTTAGCATAGGAATTGAAGACATTGTTTTAATTCTGGGATACTTTGGTGAAAAGATCGAAGAATACTTGAAACAGCATTATCCTCAGATAAAATTCACCTTCGTTTATCAAAGAGAAAGAAAAGGCTCTGCGCACGCAGTTCTCTTAACTGAAAGCGCTATAAAACATCCTGTAATGATAATCTATGGAGACACAATAATAGAAGGCGACCTTAGAAACGGAATCAAAAAAGGCAAGGATTTGCTTTTGGGAACAAAATTCGTTGATGACCCAAGACGATTTGGTATTGTAGAAAGAGAAAATGGAAAAATTGTTGGTTTAGTTGAAAAGCCAAACATACTTGAAAGAAGGGAAGCCTTAGTAGGTGTTTACACAGTTTTCAATACTAAGAAACTTTTTGAATCCATTAAGTATATCATAAAGAACAACATAACTCTTAATGGCGAGTTTTATCTAACGCATGCTCTAGACCATATGATTAAATCAGGCGCATCTGCTGAAACATTTCCTATAGAAAACTGGTATGACTGTGGAACTGTGGAAAGTTTATTAGAAACAAATAAAATACTACTGGACAAAAAAAGAAGGTTCAAAGAGAATGTTATTGTTGATGATAACATAATTATTCCACCAGTTGCTATTGGAAAAAACACAAAACTAAAGAACTGCATAATTGGACCTTATGTAAGCATTGGAAGCGATGCTAATCTTGAAGGAGCGATCATTCAGAACTCAATAATAAGCGATAAAGCAAAAGTCAAGAACTTGATTCTTAAAGACAGTGTTATTGGAAACGAAGCAGAGTGCGAAGGGAAAACAACTAATTTGATTTTGGGTGATAATTCTTATTTGGGTTATTAGATTGCAGTAATTTTAACCTTTTTTGTTCGTATTGTTGTGAGAGGTTCATAATTTCGTGATAGTAGTCTATAGCAAAAAGAGCTATGTCTTCATCAGAGCTAAATTCATCTGGATTGAAGGACTTAATTTTAATGTAAAGCTCATCGAGTGCTTGATAAAGTTCATATTTAACAAAAGTATCAATATTTCGAAGAAGTTCTTCTTTTTTTGAGACATCAATAACTGATGGAAGATTTCGTTTCAAGTCATTCTTACATTTATTAAGTCGGTATTCTAAATCTGAAAGCGCAAAGTGAATTAAACCATAATTAAACACAGTATTTTCATTAAGAATGTTGCTAACCTTTTCCAAAATTCCCTTTTTCCTTTGGTCAATTAATTCATCAAGAGACATTTATAACTAAGTAATAATACTTTTTGTTTTTAAATTTATATAAAATCGATATGTAAAATCGAATTTTTTGTTTATTGAAATTAAAGCCATAGAACAAGTTATAAGAAAGCCCCCGGCGGGATTTGAACCCGCGACCCCCAGCTTACAAGGCTGGTGCTCTAGCCGCTGAGCTACAGGGGCGACATTAGCTTGAGAAAAATGTTCTTTTATAAATTTTTCTCAAAAAATTGTTTTATTCGTTGTGATAAAACTTTGGCTTTTTGCGTCCATTCCTCTAAAAATTCTCTCTTGTAAACTATCTTTCCATTAATCATTGTAAACTCAACTGGCGAGTTATACGAGTACACTAAATTGCTTACAAGGTTTTCTTTAGTTAATGGCTGCATTTCTAAACTTGTTTCAGAAATAGCAAATAGGTCAGCAAGCTTGCCTTCTTCAATTGAACCATTATCAAAACCTGTTGCTTTTGCCCCATTTAATGTAGCACTATCAAGAACTTCGTGTGCATTAATTATGCTCGCATCCCAATGATTGTTTTTGTTAAGCAAAGCCATAACTTTCATTTCGTCAAAAAGATTCAAAGAGTTGTTACTAGCAGCGCCGTCTTTTCCCAAAGCAATTGAAACATTTAATGATTTATATGCTGAATATGGGAAAAAAGCTCCTGTAGCTAATTTCATATTTGAAATTGGATTATGAACAACTGTTGCGTTTCTTTTGCTTAAAATCAAGATTTCGTTCTTTGTAACCCAACCGCAATGCGCTAAAATAGCATTATCCAATAGACCTAAGCTGTCAAGATATTCAATAACATACTTGCCATTTTTCTTATAGCATTCGAAAACCTCTTGCCGAGTTTCCGCAGCGTGCATGTTTATTCTTAAATTCCGTTTCTTTGCATATTCTCTTATTAATTTGAGATTTTCAGTGCTGTTTGCATAAATCGCATAAGGATCAGCCACAACTTTGTAAAGTTCATTCTGTTTTTTAATCAAAACATCATTCTCAGCCATTCTTGTCTTTAAATCATCAACTAAAACCCTACCTGAAACTAAACGAATTCCATATTTCTGAGAAACTTCAAGCGTAGCTTCAGGAAAATAGTAAGTATCAATAAAAGCAACGATACCTTTTGATAGCATCTCCATGATTGCTATCTTAGCACCAACAGAAACTAAATCATAAGTCAGTTTGTTTTCCAAAGGATTGATTTTGCTAAGCCAGTCAAATAGTTCATGGTCATCATAAAAACCTCTAAAAATCGTCATTGCGATATGGGTATGAGCGTTTGTTAAGCCCGGAAAGATAATTTTATCAGAACAATCAAAAGTCTCTTCATTTTCAAGATTTATATCCTTTTCAATTCTTTCAATTTTATTCCCTTTAATTAGAATATCAAAATTCTCCAAGATTTCTCGATTTTTATTTTGAGTTACGATATATTTGCAGTTTTTCAAAATCATTTTTTCACCAAATATGATTTTGCTTTAAGGTAATGCTGATATTCACTTTCGCTTATAATAGCTTTATCAGTCAATTCAATTCTATACTTATACCCGGGAGCATCTAAAACCAAGGTTTCTGCCTCTCCGCCTTCAAAAGCTTTGTTTGTCAGAGTCTTGCTTGAAAAGATTTTGTTTAAAAACAAATCATCAAGAGGTTTTAATAACAATTGTTTATCCAAACCCATTGCAGTTACTGAAACAACTTGTACAGAAAAGATATTAACTTGTTCTTTTATAACTTGTTCCTGCTTTTTATGCCATAACGGCGAAACCGTTTTTAAACCAAGCTCTTCGCAAATAAAATTTATTCGCATTCTTTGATATTCAGAAGCAATAGCGCCAGTAAAAACATAATTTATATTGTATTTTTCTTTCGCCGTTGATAAAACTTCTTTTAATTTAACCAATTCGTCATCATTATATGATACGGTTATAGAAAGTTGCGGGATTTGCAATACTTTTTCAAAATCAATCTCATGAGTAAAAGGATGATGAAACATCATTGATTCGTTTGATTTTGGAATTATTTTGATTAAGCATCTTATATCAAAACCTGAGAGGTTAGCAAGATGAAAAGCATAAACGCTATCTTTACCTCCAGAAAACAAAATACCTGCCCTTAAAGGATAATCTTTTTCAGCCATTTTTGTCTTTGTGATTTAGATTAAAAGATAGGAAGTTTATGAATTTTTTTAAAAAATCGTTTTAGTATTAAAAACAAAACTTAAAATTTATAAATTAAGTTAATCTGTTATATTTTATGAGCCGAGTAAGGGAAATTACTTTAGTCAACGCGATTCCTCCAGAAGACAATCAAGTCAATACTCTAATTCAATGGTATGCCCTATCATTAGGATTGTTTTCTGCACGGGACAGGGATAAAACCTGCTTTAGGATATTTTTAGAGTTGTTAAGAAACTCAAAGAACCATATTGCTGTAAGTAGCGAGGATTTATCACTCAAATTAAAAGTTAGTCGAGGAACCATAGTTCATCATCTTAAAAAGCTTGAAAACTCAGGAATCGTAGATTCTCAAGGCAACAGATATTTTTTAACTAGTGAATCATTAGAAAAGCTTGCTAACGAATTGAGAAAACAAGTTAATGAGATCTTTGATAAAATAGCTGATGTAGGCTCAGAACTAGATTCAATCTTTGACAGTCTACTCAAGAGATAAAAAATAAAGAGAGCAAATTCAAGAAAAGGATAAAAATCATTTCTTAATTAAAGCGTTTCCTTCTTTGGTTTTCTGTGTGTGTTTTTTAAGGAAAATTGTTGATGTAATAAAATAAGCAATTGACAAGTATAAAAGAATCATTAAGTAAGGGTTTACTCTATTAAAAAATTCTGACAAGATGAAACTTCCTGTCAAGGAATCAAAACCTCTCAAGAAAATCAAAGCAAAGGTAAACAACAGCAAAATTAAAGAGATAATGCTATTTAACGAAACAGGATTAAATAAATCGAGTTCGTGTTTTGGTAGTTGTTTGCTTAAAAACCATCTTCTATTGTAATATGTTGAGTGTTTTGTTTTTAAGGTTTCATCATAACTCTTCAAAGGAATAAGTCCTTGCCTAAACAAGTTCTCAATTTCAGAGAGGGGTTTATCTTGCAAGGATTTAATGTTTAGAGGATATTCTTTAATCGTCCAATATTTAATTGGACCAAAATCTCTAACTAAAATAGGAGTTTCGCCAGCATAAAGTTTTAATCTTTGAAGCTTTCTTGCTATGACATCCTGCTCCTTTATGCTGTTTAAAGGCATTTACTCACCGTATTTTTTTAGGATTTCAATCTTGTTTAAAATTATATTGATTAAATCTTGTCCTCTAATAAACAAAGTCGCGTTTGGATTTGTTTCAGAAAAAACTCCTTTATCTGCTCTACAGTTCTTACCCCAAACAAGCAGTGGAACTTGGTCGCCAGAGTGCTCTTTTCTTACGCAAGGAGTAGAATGGTCTCCAGTAACTACAACAACATCAAAGTTTCTCATTAAACCTGGGATAACTTCCCTATCAACCTTCTCAATAAATCTCTTTTTACCCAAGAAATCGCCATCATGGCCAAATGAATCTGTTGCTTTTATATGCAAGAACACAACATCTGAATTCTCCTTAGCTTTAATTGCCGCTTCAAGCTTCGCTTTAAGATTGGTAAACTTATCACCTGTAGCTCCTGGAACCTCAAGCACATTCATACCTACAAACTTGGCAACACCTTTATACAATGCGCCGCCAGCAACACAAGAGAATCTTGCACTTGTTTTATCAAAGATCGATTCACAAGTATGATACCTTGCTGCGCCTCGAATTAATAAAGCGTTCGCAGGCAATAGGCCATGGGATTTCCTAAGAGCATTGTTCTTTGACCTCTCCAATATTTCATTAGCAGTATGCATAAGTTGATTAACAATTCTTGCAGTTTTTCTTGCTTCTTCAGAATCTTCAAGAGGTTGGCAATAATTTATAGGGACTCCTGTCTTGTGCGGGTCAACATCACTAATCTTATCAGAAAGCCCAGGACCTCTCAAAACAACA
This sequence comes from Candidatus Woesearchaeota archaeon, assembly GCA_030154045.1. Lineage (GTDB taxonomy): Archaea > Nanobdellota > Nanobdellia > Woesearchaeales > JASKKU01 > JASKKU01. Next base: position 8,144 of record JASKKU010000012.1, on the reverse strand, counting down.
ACCCCTCTATGCTCTGAAGTGTGTTTTGCAATCACAGTAACATCTTCAATCGTTATACCGTTTAACTCTTCAAACAAACTAGGCATAAAATCGCTCTTTCTTCCAGCTCTTCTATCAACTATGAGGTTATTCTCAATAGTTGCAAGATTTGCCCTAAAAGCAACATCTTGTTCCTGAAGTTCTAAACCAGCGCCTAACGCTTCATACAACCCTCTGCCAAAGTAATATTTGTGCGGGTCATAACCAAAAATAGAAAGATGAGCAGTATCGCTTCCAGGAATAATCCCAGGAGCAATTGGAAACATAAAACCTGTTTCTCCGCTCTTTGACATCAAATCAAGATTTTTGGTTTTCGCAGCTTCAAGAGGCGTTTTGCCGCCTAATTTTTTATACTGAAAATCGCCTAATCCATCTAAAATTAAAAGAACTGCTTTGTATGTCATAAAAGGAATTGCTTAATTAAGCATATTTAAATTTTACTAAACATAGGTTTATTTTTCAAATTTTAAAATAAAAATTCTAAAAAAATATAAAACATCTTTTTTTACAAAGAAGCGAGGGATTGTGGTGTAACTTGGCTATCATCCAGGCTTCGGGAGCCTGTGATCCGGGTTCAAATCCCGGCAATCCCATCAAAAAAAGATTCTTTTTCTCTCAACAATCAACAACTCTTTAGAAAGAATAAAACAATAAAAGAGTTAAAATAGAAAAAATGATGAATGGGCCCGACCAGATTCGAACTGGTGACCTTCGCCTTGTAAGGGCGACGTCATAGCCGCTAGACTACGGGCCCAATAAAACCAAAGAGATTTGCTTTCATTTAAAAAATTTTTGATATGTATTTGATATGTTCGTAAAAAAGATAAAGTTTCAAAAAATTTATTTATACTATCAAATATACAGAGAATTATGAAAAGGATAAGAATAATAACCAAACAAAAACAGGAATACATAGACATCACAGAGATTATAAGAGATTATGCTAAAGAAGAGTTCAAGGATTCTTCTGGAATTGTAACTCTTTTTGTGCCACACACAACATCAGGCGTTTTTATTAATGAAGGTTATGATAATGATGTTGTTAAAGATATCAACAAAGTTTTAAACAGGATTGTTGAGAAAATCCCTTTTGATCATATTGAAGGAAACAGCGATGCGCATTCAAAATCTGTGCTTACAGGGAATTCTATACAAGTTATTGTTGAAAACGGAGAATTAATGCTAGGCAGATGGCAATCAATCTTTTTTGCAGAGTTTGATGGACCAAGAGAAAGAGAACTCTGGATTAAAGCAATTAAAGATTAAAAAACACAAAATAGCAATAAAATTTTTAAACTAGAATCAAAAGGTTTAAGCTATGGACGAAAATTGTTTGTTTTGTAAAATCATTAATAAAGAAATCCCCTCTTTTATAATAAACGAAACTAAAACATTTATAACGGTTCTTGACATAAATCCTGCAAACCTAGGTCATTGCTTAATCATACCAAAAGAACATGTTCCTTTTTCTTCAATGATTACTAAAGAAGTTTACAATGAAATCTCGAAAGAGATAAAAAGGTTGTCAGTGCTTTTCTTAAGAGTATTGAAATCAAGGGGCAGTTCTATGTTTATAGCCAATGGAGGAGTGGCGGGTCAGAGGGTTCCTCACTGTGTAATTCATGTTATTCCAAGATATCTTGAAGATGGCTTGAATTTAAACATCCAAGCTAACGAGATAAGTGAAGAAGAAATTAAAGAGGTTTATGCTAAATTTATAACGCCACAAAAAGAATAAAATGTGCCTAATCTGTGATGAAATAAAAAATAACGAATTCAAGCTTTATGAAGATGAAGAGATAGTTGTATTTCTGGCTAAATGGGGTGTAAAAGGACTAACAATTGTTACAACAAAACAGCACTATACTATTCTAGAACAAGTTCCTGAGGAGGTTTTTGGTAAATGTTTGTTTATGGCTAACAAAGTTGCTGGCTTAGTATTTCAAGTGCTTAATTGTCAAGGCACCAATGTTTTAATTAACAATGGGGATGGAGCCAACCAAGAGTTTGCGCATTTTATGATCCAAGTTGTTCCAAGGTTCGAAGGGGATAACCTTGCTTTAGATTGGGAACGAAAACCTGCTGACAACGAACAATTAAAAGATGTTGCAATCAAATTACAAGAACAAATTAAAGAGTCTGAAAAAAAAGAAGAACTTAAACAAAAACAGGAAGAACCAAGGGAAACTAAACCTGAAACTAAATCTGAAAACACCAAGGATGATAGAGATAACAAAAATAAAAGTGAGAAAACAAATGAAGAACAGGAGAATAAAGAAAAGAGCAAAAAAGGTAAAATTCCAAGGTGGCTTATTCGCATTCCATAATTTAATTTAAACTGATATACGACTTTGTAAACTAAAAACCTAAAAGCTCCTTTTAAAGTTTTCTTATGAAATAAAACAACCTTTGTAACCAAGAAATGCTTTTTAATAAGTTAAAATCTAGCTTAGATTAATGATTACAGTCATCGGTATCACAAATCATTCTGAAGCAATAATCGCACAATACGCAAGAATTTCTCGAAGTAAAAAAGATGCAAAAGAAAGATTAAACGAAGCTATTTCTGATAAATACAAGACACAAAAAACGATTGAACGCGTCTTAGGTTATGGCCATGATAACATCTTAGAAAGCGTCAATCTAATTCTTGAAATTGAAGGTTCAAGACTTGGCTTAAGAGACATCTTAATGCATAGATTGATATCTCCAATAGAAATGTCTCAAAGGTATGTTAAGATTAATGAAAAAGATTTCTATAAACCAAAGGAAATAAAAGGCAAGGCCGGAAAACTTTTTGAAAAAGACCTTGAATTAAAAATAAAATCCTACTATCATTTTTACGAAAAGTTGAAGGATTTTTATGTCCACAATAATATGAATGACAAAGTTGCTTCGGGTTTAGCAAAGGAGGATGCGAGATACTTTTTACCCAACTATACTAAAACTCGGGTTCAGGTTAATGCAAACCTAAGAAACTGGTTATACTTGCTTTCGGAACTTAAAAGTTCTCCTTTACACGAACATTTAGAAATTGCTAATGAACTCGAAAAGATTATTGCTGAAAACTTTCCAACAGCGTTTAAAGTAAAATCTAAAGAATTGCTAACGCTAGAATCTGAAAAGCGTCTCCCTAAATTAACAAAAAATCATTTTGATTATAAAGTTAGGTTGTTTGATTACCTAATTCCATCAAGCATTCTTGAGGAATCAATCCCTAGTGATAGAAAAGAAGAATTAACAATTTTCCAGTTTGAACTTGCAATGTCTCAGTCAGCAACAAGACAGTTTTTAAGGCATAGGATGCAATCTTTCATGATTCTTGATGAGAGTATAAAAGATTATGTTTTGCCTGAAAGTTTCAAGGAAGCAAATCTTGAAAATGATGCTGATAAAATATTCAAAGAAATTAATCTCAATTTAGAGCTTGCAAAAGGAATTGATGAAAGAATTGCACGGTATATGCTAACCAATGCGCATAAAGTTCACAGCATTACGAGTCTAAACTTAAGAGAATTGCGAAAGGTCTCAGCTTTGAGGGAATGCTTAAAAGCGCAATGTGAAATAAGAGAAACCGTTAAAGAAATGACTAATACAATAAAGAGGATACTTCCTAGCAAAAAAGATAAGTTTGGGCCAAAGTGTATTCAATTAGGTTATTGCCCTGAAAAAGAGAATACTTGCGGCAAGCTTAATGAGGTAAAAAAAGAGTACGGAATAATTTGATGCTTTGAGTAATAACATCAAAGTGATAAGAAAGTTATTTATAAAGTTCGTTTCAAAAAGGTGATGTAGATGGGGTTTACTTTTAATTCACTAAACAAAAAGCTTAAGATTATTGAAAAAAGAATCCAGAATTCTTTCAAAAAAGTAAAGGAAGAACTCGATGAACACAGGGATTCAATAAATGCAAACACCGAAGAAATTCAGTTAAACTATGAATATGTGCTTAAACTCGAAAATAATATTGATGCTCTTGAACAAAAGCTGGAGCAAGTTTACCTTATGCTTTCTGCAATTGGGGAAAAGCTCAATTTAAGCTTCCTCTCAGAAAAGAAAAAGTTCAAAGAGAACATTTGGCTAACCAATAGAGAAAAAGTTGTTTTCGATGCAATGTTAAATTTATGCTATGAACAAGGCCCCATAACAATTTATGATCTTATAAAAGAAACAGACCTACCAGAAAGTATGATAAAAGAATCTCTTCTATCCCTTTCAAACAAAGGCGTTCCGATAATCATTAGAGAAGTTAATGACAATACATATTATGAATTAGACCAAGAGTTTATTTTACTACAAAAGAAAAAGGAAATAATTAAATAAATAAAATAATTTGTCAATTTACAAAGTAACAAAACAATATTCTAAATTCTGTTGATTAATACTTAAATTCTTCAATTGCAACAATTAATAGGAGTGCTCCGAGCAATGCTAGGACTAAACCTATGCCTCCTTTTAGGAAGGTTAAGAAATCATTAAACCAATACACGATACCACCAATACCCACAATCAACAGCAATAAGCTAACTACTAGCAGACCCCATTTGTTCATTTAATTCACCTCAAAATTTTGTTAATATAAATCCAGCAAAAAAACTTATATAAATTTTGCGGAATAAGATTTTAAAAAGTCCAAAATCTAATCTAAAATCAAGAATTAAGTGCATTACAAACCCTGCAGTCCTTACGTTTCTTAATTTTGATTTTATGGAAGTCCATGGTTTTGAAATCAAATCTAAAAAGAATGTTTTCATAAGAGATTTTATTAGCAAGATAATTAAGAATCATATTAGCTGCCATTAACCCAACAATCGTTGGAACTGCAGGAGTAACTCCAACTTCTTCAGGTTTTTCAGGGGATTCATTAATGTTTGGATAAACACATTCCAGACAAGCTGAGTCTTTTGTAACAAACAAAAGTTCAGCGTTTTGTTTAAATGCCGAAGCATGAAAAAAAGGAATTCCTAATTCTTTACAGATTTGATTAATTTCTTTTTTTGTCTTGAAAGAGTCAACAGCGCTTAGCAGTATGTCAACCTTGTTCAACAAAGCTTTTGCATTATCTTGATCTAATGCTTGATTAAAAACAGTTATCTTGACTTGTGGATTTATTTTTAGAATTCTCTTTTTTAAAGCTATAACTTTTGACTCATTTAAATCATCTAAAACATAGTTCTGTCTTGCCAGGTTACTTAGATCTGCCTTATCAAAATCAATCAAAACTAAATTAGTTATACCTGCCCTCGCAAGAAACTCTGCCGAGAAAGAGCCTACTCCTCCACAACCAACTACTGCAACAGTTTTGTCTTTAAATTTTTCAATATCGAATACCTTACTTGTTCTTTTATGGAACTCTTCTAAGTCTAGCATTTTCAAGGTTATTTTTTGTATTTTAAAAAATCAGATTAGAATAAAAACTAGGATTAAATTTATAAAGCTTATCATTTTCCAAGACATCAATGGATGACAAACAAAAGTATCAATTAAAGAGATTAATAAATGAATTGTCAAAGTATAGAGCAAGACACACTGAATTAGTTAGTGTTTATATTCCTAGTGGATACGATATCAATAGCATAATTAACCATTTAACCGAAGAACAAGGTACTGCAACTAACATCAAATCAAAAACAACACAAAAGAATGTTATTGCGGCCTTAGAAAGAATGATTCAACATTTAAGATTGTTTAAGCAAACTCCTGCTAATGGTTTAGCTGTTTTTTCAGGAAATGTTGCTGAACGAGAGGGAGATTTAGATGTAAGGGTTTGGAGCATTGAACCTCCAATTCCTCTAAATGTTCGGATTTATAGATGCGATAAAGAATTTGTGCTAGAGCCGTTAAAAGAGATGCTTGATGTTAAAGATTTCTATGGCTTAATTGTCATTGATAAAAGAGAAGCTACTATTGGGATTCTAAAAGGGAAGACTATCATTCCTTTAACACACGTTAAATCAGCTGTTCCTGGCAAAACGAGAGCAGGCGGCCAATCAGCACCAAGGTTCCAAAGGTTAAGGGAACTTGCAGCTTTAGATTTCTACAAGAAAGTTGGAGATATTGCAAAGGAAGCGTTTTTTGGAAAGCCTGAATTAAAAGGAATAATCGTTGGTGGTCCTGGCCCTACAAAAGATGAGTTCTTAAATAAGAATTATTTAGTAGATGAACTCAAGAGAAAAATAATCGGAGTAAAAGACATAACTTATACTGATGAGTTTGGATTACAAGAATTATTAGAAAAGAGTGAAGACCTATTGCAAAACGAAGAAGTTGTCAAAGAAAAAGAAATTGTAAACAAGTTCTTACAAACATTATCAAAAAATCCCCATTTGGTTAGTTATGGTTTTGAAGAGATTAAAAGATATCTAACAATGGGCGCTGTTGACACATTATTAATTAGTGAGGACTTTGACGATGAGAAAAGCGATGAACTAGTTAAATTGGCTGAAGCATCAGGAGCTGAAGTACATTTCATTTCAAATGAAACAAGAGAAGGTGCTCAATTAAAACAATTTGGTGGGTTAGGAGCAATTCTAAGATACAACCCTGATGGTGGATACTAACTTAACTACTCTTGAGCACATTTTTTAAACAAAAAGATGAGCACTCCTGAAAAAGACAATAAGTTTGTAAAATTATTTAACGAAGCCTATTCTAATGTTTTGAATAAAGAGAACACATATACTGTTGAAGTTAAATTCTCAAGCAGGTTCAAGAAATTTAATGGCAAGCTTGTACTGTTTAGAAACAAAAAACTATTTGAACTCAGGTTAAGCAATGAATGGAAGAATATAAGTAATGAGATTGTTAAAGGATTAATTGAAGAACTTATAGCAGGCTTGTTTAAAAAGAATTATCATTCATTCAATATTGAAATATACAGAAGATTCATACGAAACCTTGATTTGACAAATTCTAGAGTGGAAGAAGAATCTGATAAAGAATTGTTAGAAAGCTTCAAAAGGGTTAATGAAAAGTATTTCAACAATAGTTTGGACGTGTGTCTAGTTAAATTTGGGAATGAATCGACAACAAAACTAGGCGAATACAATTATCATTCAGACAAGATTACAATCTCAAAGGTTCTTAAAGATGCTCCACAAAGACTTTTAGATTATGTAATGTATCATGAGATGATTCACAAGTACTTAAAGCTATCAATAAAAGGCAAGACTTATCATTCAAAAGAGTTCAAGCAACTTGAATCAAAGTATGAAGGCTGGCCACAGGTTGAAAAAGAATTAACCACTTACATAAAGAAGGTTTCTTTTAGGTCAAAACCCACAAGAAGAAAGAAAAGCAGTGGAATAAGCAGTTTGTTTAATTTTTTCAAAAAGAATAATTGATCAAAGTTAAACACATTCAATGTTCTTTCGTTTTAATAGTTTGATTAAACCGTCTTTGTGACCTGCACCCACAACAACTAAAATTTTCTTGTCAGGGTTTTTCTCAACAAATGAAGAAATCTTGTTAGCCATAAACTTGTTTCTATCTTCAACCAAAACCTTGTACAAACAAGGGTAACTCTTTTTCAATTCTTTGATTAAATAAACCACAACTTCATCTTTTGGTACTTTCCTGATATCAAATCTCACTTTTCTCCGCTTAAATATGCCGGTAAAGAAATCTTTTATAACCAGCCAAATGAAACCTAAACCAAGGCATTTTGAAAGTTTTCTCATAGTTATAGTGATGTTTTGATCAATTAACAGTATTGGCTTCTGATATTGGTGAGCTAAGGAAACGGCTTCTAACATCTCAATACCTGGCTCGGTTTTAACGATTTTTGAAAGTGTTTTCTGCAAGCTCTTGGCAATAATATAAAAGAGATAAGACTTGATACCAATGCTTCTAATAAGTTCAAAAGCGTTTGGAGGTTTTGCTGGCTTTGACAACAAAGATTGCAATCTGGAAAAATCTAATTCTAAGGCAATAATGTCTGGATTAAAATCTAGAAATGCCTGATTTAGAATAGTTTTGCTTTCTTCTGAAATATGAGAAGTTCCAACGATTTTAACTATTGCCATTGATAACACAATTAATAAAAACAAGGTTGCTTTTAAAGTTTGTTAAAAAGAGATATCAAAACGAGAAAAAAAAAAGAAAAG
>JASKKU010000011.1 GCA_030154045.1 Candidatus Woesearchaeota archaeon | reverse complement strand
CTGAGATTTTTGAGACAACTGTTTTTGATTATCATATTATTGCGAGCAGATTAAGAGAATTAGCATTTCTAAACCCCAATGCAAAGATAATCCTGTTAGATGAAAGAACTAACAAAGAAGAAGTGTTCAAGTATGAAGGAGGCATTAGGTCTTTTGTTGAATCCTTAACTACTGGAAAACAACCTTTGCATAAACTCTTTTATGTTTATAAAGAGGTAGAAGATGTTGTTGTTGAGATAGCATTACAATATACTAAATCCTATAGCTCTTCAATATATTCGTTCGTGAATAATATTAGAACCACAGAAGGCGGAACTCATGAAAAAGGGTTCAAATTAGCATTAACAAAAGCAATAAACAAATACTTAGAAGAAGAGATGAAGCAGAAAGATGTAAAAATAAGTTTTGATGATTGCAAAGAAGGATTAGTTGCTTTGATTTCTCTAAAGGTTCCTGAACCTCAGTTTGAAGGCCAAACGAAAACAAAATTAGGTAATAGTGAAATCAGCAGGATTGTAAATACTGTTCTTTTTGATAGTTTTTACGCTTACTTGTTAGAAAACCCAGAAGATGCAAAATCAATTGTTTCTAAGATATTGTTGAGTTATAAGGCACGAGAAGCTGCAAGAAAAGCGCGAGAACTTGCAAGAAGAAAGAGCGTGCTTGATTCGTATTCCCTACCAGGAAAACTTGCAGATTGTTCTTCAACAGATACAAGCAAAACAGAACTATTTATTGTTGAAGGTGATTCTGCAGGCGGTTCCGCTAAACAAGGTAGATCCAAAGAATTTCAAGCAGTCTTGCCTTTAAGAGGAAAAATATTGAATATTGAAAAGTCAAGTTTTGACAGGATTCTTGCGAACAATGAAATCTCTGCCTTAATCTCAGCGATTGGAACAAATATAAATGATGACTTTGATATTTCTAAACTAAGATATGACAAAATCATTATTATGACTGATGCTGATGTGGATGGCGCGCATATTAGAACTTTATTGTTAACTTTCTTCTTTAGGACTATGCCAAAGCTTGTTGAGGAAGGTCATGTGTATATTGCTCAACCTCCTTTGTACAAGGTTAAAATTGGAAAACAGGCGCAGTATCTCTACTCAGATGAAGAATTGGATAAATTTGTAAAGGAGAATCAAGACAAGAAAATTGAAGTTCAGAGATACAAAGGTTTAGGTGAGATGAATCCTGAACAGTTATGGGAAACAACTATGAACCCTGAAACAAGAATCTTAAAGAGGGTTACTGTTGAAGACGCTATTGAAGCTGACAGACTTTTTAGTATTTTGATGGGCGAAAATGTATCTCTAAGAAGAGATTTCATAGTTGAAAATGCTCTTGAAGCTAAAAACATAGATGTTTAAAATGATATCCGATAAAGAATTCAAAAAGATATTTCGAAAAGAAGCTTCAAAGAATTATAAAAAGTATTTCCCAGTAAAGGCCCTTGAAAGAGAAGGTTTCAAAAGGCAACAGTGTAAAAAATGCGGTAAATTCTTCTGGAGTATTCATGAAAGAGAAGTATGCGGCGATCCAGAATGTACTGGTTCTTATGGATTCATAGGACAACAAAACGGTCCGCAACTAAGTTTTCCTGAAGTGTGGTTGGAATTTAGTAAACTATTAGAGCCTAAGGGGTATGTGCCAATAAAGAGGTATCCTGTTGTGGCTAGATGGAATCCTTCTGTGGAATTTACAATTGCTTCAATCACTGATTTTCAGCCATATGTTGTTTCTGGGGAAGTTGAGCCTTTGCATAGAATGTTGACTGTACCTCAAATTTGTTTAAGGTTCAACGATATTGATTCTGTGGGATTGACTGGCAGGCATTACACAGGTTTTACCATGATAGGACAGCATGCTTTTGTTCCTAAAAACGAATATAATCAGGAGAAATACTTCTTAGATTACTTAAGCTGGTTCACTGAAGGTATGAAACTTAAAAAAGAAGATTTAGTAATTCACGAAGATGCGTGGGCTGGTGGCGGTAATGTTGGTGCGTGTTTAGAGTTCTTTTCAAAAGGCTTGGAAATAGGAAATCAAGTTTATATGTTCTTTGAGAGAAAAGGTGGAGAGCTTAAAGAACTTGATATAAAAGTTTTAGATATGGGTATGGGACAAGAAAGGGTTGCGTGGTTCTTGTCAGGAAAAGCTACAAGTTATGAAGTTGTTATGCCTTCTGTAATAAATTATCTCTTTGAAGTAAGCGGGGTAAAAAGAGATGAAGATATCCTAAAGAAATTTGTACCTTTATCTGGTTTACTTGACTTAGATGAGTTAGAAAACTCTGAGAGTGCTTGGAAAACCATTGCTGATAAAATAAATGTTGATGTTGACACTTTAAAATCCGTTGTTCTGCCCGTCAAGAAAATTTATGCGATTGCAGACCATAGCAGAACTTTGCTTTATGCATTAACTGATGGAGCTCTGCCAAGCAATGTTGGCGGAGGTTATAACTTAAGGGTTCTGTTTAGAAAAACTATGGATTTTGCTAACGAACTCAAGATAAATCTTGATTGGGAAACTCTGTTTAGGCTGCATAGCGAAGATTTAAAAGATATGTATCCTGAGTTTATAGAAAGCTATAAAGAGATTCTAAAAATTATTGAAGTTGAGAAGAGGAAATACTTTGAGAACAAGAAAAGAGCATCTTCAATCTTGGTTAGGTTTTTGCAAGGGAAACAAAATGTTAGTGAAGATGAGTTAATTAAATTGTACGATACTTATGGAATTACGCCCGAGGAAGTGAAAAGCGAAGCTGAAAAAAGGAATATTAAGGTGTCTGTTAGTGATAACTTCTATTCAAAAATTTCTGAACTTCATGAAAACAAACAACAGGAAACTCAAACAAGAACTGAAAAGCATGTTGAGTTTGGTAAAGAATTGCCTGAAACGAACAGACTTTACTTTGATGATTTTGGTTTAACTGAATTTGATTCAGTTGTACTTGCCATCAAAGATAATTTCGTAGTATTAGAAAGCACTGCATTCTATCCAACTTCTGGCGGGCAATTGCATGATATTGGAACTATAAACGGTATTAAAGTGGTAGATGTGTTTAAACAAGGAAACATAATTGTTCACGAATTAGAAGAAAAGCCGAATTTTAATGTTAATGATATTGTTCATGGGAGCATAGATGTTGAAAGAAGGATTATTCTAAGCCAGATGCATACTGCTGCGCATATCCTTAACGGAGCTTCTAAGAGAGTTTTAGGAAGACATGTCTGGCAGGCAGGCGCAGCAAAAACTCTTGAAAAAGCAAGGCTTGACATAACTCATTATGATTCGTTAAGTGATGAAGAAGTTCAAGCGATTGAAGACTTGGCTAACGAGATTATCAAAAAAGATCTGCCTGTAAATAAGTATTTTATGGATAGAGTTTTAGCTGAAAATAAGTTTGGCATGACAATATATCAAGGCGGTGCTGTCCCTGGAAAAAAGATTAGAATTGTCGAGATTCCAAACTTTGATGTTGAGGCGTGCGGAGGGACTCATCTAAACAATACAAGTCAGGCAGAGTTAATCAAGATAATAAAAACCAGCAAGATACAAGACGGCGTGGTAAGAATAGAGTTCGTTGCTGGAAAGAAAGCAATTGAACTCGTTGAGAAAAATGAGAAGATTGTTGAAGAGTTAAGCAAACTGTTAAACTGTGAAAAAGAGCAGGTTCCTAGCAGAGCAAAGGAACTGTTTGAATTATGGAAAACTGTTGTAAAGAAAAAGAAACCTATTGAAGTATTTGAGCTAAAAAGCAATGAAACTTTTGAAGGCGACATCTTAAAAGAGACTGCAAGAATTCTAAAAACTCAACCAGAACATGTAATAAAGACAGTTAACAGATTCATAAATGATATTAAAAAAGTATTGAACAAGTAATCAACCGAAAAATTGTTAAAAGTTTTTTTTATCTATTTCTTTGGCCCCGTAGCATAGCCAGGATAGTGCGGTCGGCTTCGGACCGACTGACCAGGGTTCGAATCCCTGCGGGGTCGTTGATTAATAACACAAAGGTTTTAAAAGATTCAAAGAGTTCTACAAAATCATGAACTTTGAATCCGTGCCAAAGGTAGAGAATTCTGAATTCTATATTGACCAAGCGTTTAGGAGAGCTAAAACAAGGTATGATTTAATCAAAAAAACTCTCAAACTAAATGATCCATTAAAGAAAGAATACATTCTAAACAAAGAAAGATTTATTAAAATAAAGGACAGCATCAACAAGGATTTTGATAGAATTCTTGAAAGGTTCCCATTTTATGATAAATTATCTGATTTCTATAAAGAATTGTTCAAATGCTATGTTGATATAAAGAAGTACAAGAAAGCATTAGCTTCAGTAAAATGGGCAAAGGAAAAAATAGAAGAGCTCTGTATGAATGCAATCAAAGAAATGAAAGGCATGCAAACAGTAAAACAATTAAGGACCAAAAGAAAAGCAGTTTATGGGAGAGTTGTTTCTTTTGTTAACAGGATTGAAGATAACTTAAAGTACTTGGAATTTGTGAGAACTCAAATTAGAGAGTTCCCTGACATAAAAGATGACAGGTTTAAAGTTGTAATCACAGGTTTTCCAAATGTAGGCAAATCAACCCTTCTAAGAAAACTGACTGGCAGCAAGGTAGAGGTAAACAACTATGCGTTCACAACAAAACAACTGTTAACTGGAAACTTAAAGTACAGGTTGTTCAAAATACAAGTGATTGATGCTCCTGGAACCTTAAACAGAGAAAAATTAAACAATATTGAAAAGCAAGCGGAGATAGCAATCAAACATGCTGCTGAACTTATAATTTACATCTTCGATTTAACTGAACCTTATCTATTAAAAAAACAGCTCGAGCTATATCAGAGGATTAAGAAAGAGAACTCTAAGAAACCTATAATTGTTTATTTAAGCAAAACTGACATTATTGACAAAAAAGCAATTAAAGAGTTTAAGGCCAAGTATAAAATAGACTTCTTTACAGACTTAGAAGCGCTCAAAAAAGAGATCTTTAAAACAATAGATTCTTTAAGCAAGAAAAGAAAAGAAGAGATTATTTCTTAGTTTTCTTGGTTTTTTTGCTCTTGCTAGTTTTTGAACTGCTCTTTTTAGTATCATTCAAATAAACAGTATGAGTTGGGAATGGGATGCCTATGCCTGCTTTGTTCAATGCTTCGTAGATCCTTTGAACTCCTTCTAGTTTAGCGTCATACTTCATAGATACATCAGGGACCCAATATTTAGCTTCAAAATTTAATGAGAAGTCACCCATTGAAACAAAAACAACAGAAGGTTCTGGGTCATCTAAGACGTTAGGTATCTTTTTTACAGCAGATAAAACAACTTTCTTAACTTTATCAGGGTCTGAACCGTACTCAACTGAAAAAGGCACTACAACTCTTGCTGACAAATTTGGTTGATTATCATTTAGAATGATACTATTAGCAAGAAGACCATTTGGAACCATAATAATCTGATTGTCCCAAGTTTTTATGCGTGTTGTCCTTAAACCAATATCATAAACAACTCCTGAAATGTTATGCTCAGGTAAAGTGACCCTATCCCCAGCCTTAAAACTCATGTCTGCAGCTAATGAAATACCACCTATGACATTACTTAAAAGATCTTTTGCTGCAAGGCTGATTGCTAAACCAGCAATACCTAAACCGCCTAAGATTGGAGTTACATTAACACCCCAAAGGTAAAGCAAAGATGTTAAAATAATTGTAAAGAAAATAACAGTGTTTATTTTTTGAAGGATTGGTGCAAAAGATTGACTTACATAATTTATTTTATGATTGCCGCCTGCAACCTTCTTTGCAATTGAATGAGCCCAAAGGTCTATAAAAATGCTAACAACTCTTGCTACAATGACTAAACTGATAATCAGGATTAGTGAATCAATCAATCTCACAAAAAGATCTGGTAAGAGATTAAAATGAACGGAAAGAATTCTAAAAGTTATAAAGATGAAGAGATAAAATATTTTTGACTGGAATTTCTCAACAAAAACATCATCAAATTTACTTTTTGTTTTTTTGGCATAGTCTAAAAGAATTTTTTTTAGTATTTTGTTTAAAAAGAAAGCAATGGTAACCAAAACAACAAATAAAATTATGGCAAAAAAAGCGTTCAATGAAATATTTTGAAAAGAACTTTTAGCAAGAAAATTAAAAGTTGTTGAATTCGTTATGTTATTCATGGTTGTCTAAAATATATTAACTCATTTAAAAAATTTGCTTATTTTTTATAACATCGAAAGTATTAAAAATATAATAACCAAAATCTGAAATAAAATGCCAAAGTACAGAATTATCGGAGTTTGTGTAAATAACCGCAAGACAAGTTCCTTGAAACTTCAAGAGATTTTATCAAAACACGGACATTTTATTAAAGCAAGACTTGGTTTACATGAAACAAAATTAGAGGATGAATTTGGTTTAGTAATACTACATGTTGAAGATAATGAAAATGCCTGCAAAGAATTAATAAACGAAATCAATTCTACGCAAGGATTGCTTGCTAAGGAACTTGTTTTAGACACTGATGAGATTTAAACAAGAAGATCCTGATCTTTATATTTAACAATATCAGGAAATAACTTTGAGAAGATATCAACCAACTTAGGGTCAAAGAGCTTGTTGCTATGTTCTTTTATGAATTCATATGCCTGCTGATTAGATAATGCTTTTCGATAAGGCCTATCACTTGTCAAGGCATCAAAAACGTCTGAGATTCTGATAATTCTTGATTCTAAAGGGATATCTTCTCCAATCAAACCCTCGTAACCTGAGCCATCATAATTCTCATGATGATATCTAACCCAGAGCGCAATATGAGTAAATGGTTTTATATCTTTAAGGATATTATAACCATAAATTGTATGTTTTTTCTTTTCCTCAGAAAAACCGGAGAGAATTTATTCAAAGTCTAGTAAAAAAGTATGGCCTTGTTACTAAGGCAAAGCAGAAATTTCGGAAATCACAATAAGTAAAGAATGTAAGGGGGATACACTGATTTCTAATCCGTTTAAGTTCTAACTTAAAATCTTTAATTCAGTAACCACTAACAAATTACAAAAGATTTATAAAGTCTAAAAGAATTCACTATCAAGTGATAAAACAGAAAGGTGTTTGTAATGATTATTGAAAAATCTCTAATTAATAGACTAAAAGAACTTGGATTAAACAGTTATGAGATAAAGATTTGGACTGCTCTATTATCTAGAGGAAGCGCCACTGCCAGCGAACTATCGGATATTGCTAATGTTCCTAGGTCAAGAAGTTATGATGTCTTGGAAAGTTTAGAAAAGAAAGGGCTAGTGATACCTCAATTCTCAAAACCTATAAGGTACATTGCTGTAGACCCTATTGAAGGTATTGAAAGGATAAAGAAAAGAATTCTTGAAGAAACTAATGAAAACATAAACATCTTGGAAAAGGTAAAAAATAGTGAAGTTTTAGGCTTTCTCAAAGAGTTATATGACCAGAACATAAATCTTGTAGACCCTCTAGAAATGTCTGGCGCAATAAAGGGTAGAAAGAATATAATAGACCATATTAGATACTTAATTAAGAATTCAAATAATGAGATAAATATAATCACAACAAGCAAAGCCTTTGCCCATAAAGTTGAAAACCTCTATGAGGATCTAGAGAATGCTGCCAAGAAAGGAGTTAGTATTAGAATTGCTGCTCCTGTTACTGATGAAGTAAAAGAGCATGTTAAGAAAGTTAAAAAAATTGCCGAGTTTAAGGATCCCAAGCACATAAGATCAAGGTTTGGATTATTTGATGACGAGCATGCGTTGTTGTTTTTAACAAACGAAAATGTAAATCACGCGTTTGATTCAGCAGTCTGGATCAAGAGCAAGGATTTAAATCAATCATTAAAACATGGTTTTGAACACATTTGGAACAACTTGTAATTATTTTTCAAAATATTAATTGCTAAGGATTTGTTCGAAAAAACATATTTAGCAATAGAAAAGATATTTATGTTTTTTCAAAATAAAACCTGACAATGACATCTTTAACAATAACCCCGTTCTTCAATAAGTATATGATTTACGGACCGCCAAAAAGCGGTAAGAGCGGTGAAGTCATAAACAGCCTTCTTAGTTTAACAAAAAGCAAAAGCTATGATAAGAAAGATATTCTTGTTGTAAAACATTTCTTGGAAGATGTAAAACATCCAAACCACATAGTCTCTTTTGATAAGAAGGAATACCCTGCAAAAGAAGTTGAAAAGCCAAAAGATATTGAAGAACTAATTAATCGGAACCCTAAAGTTGAGTTAGTTTTCATTTCAGGAATAAACTTCTTTGAAGACCTAAGCATAAAAGAACTCGTCCAAGAGATTGCGGATTCTGGCAGGAAAGTAATTATGAGCGGTATCCCATTAACCCACGATGCTAAACCTTATAACCATATGGATAAACTTATGGCAATATCTCATGAATTTGTTAGTTTGTATGGTGTTTGTGAATACTGCGGAGAGCCCGCAACCAAAAGTGGCAAACTTGATAATGAAAAGTATTGCGCATTATGCTCTGTGCACGTAAATTTTGAAGACAGGCCAGACTACAATCATTTCCTAATCAACCAAAAGCCCCTGCTTAGATTAATAATTGGGCCGATGTATGCTTCCAAAACAGAAACCCTGTTGGATTATATTAATGAGGTAATCAAAAGAAACGAATCAAACAGCAAGAATGAAACTTATACTATATTTAAGGCAAAAATTGACAACAGATATATGAAACCTAATGAAAAGCCTAAGGTTAAATCTCACAATTTGCGAGAATTTGAAGCAATTCCCATAAAAGATGCCAAAGAGATTGAAGAGTACCTTTCTGAAAATAAAGATATCAGACATATTTTTATTGATGAAGGACAATTTATTAATGGACTCTATGATGTTGTAGTTAAAGAGTATTATAGAGGAGCACACATTACTATTTCAGCGCTCGCGCGAGATTTTCGGGGAGAACCTTTTGGAGATGATATTCCCAAACTGTTAACTCATGCAGATGAAATCATAAACAGAAGAGCCTACTGTACTCATCACATTTACAATAATTCCAAGCCTTGCAGGTCACCAGCAACAGAAACCCAAAGATATCTAAGATATGGAAACGAGATTGTGCCTGCTAAATATGATGACCCTGTTGTAATCGTTGGTTCAAAAGGAAATGAAAATGTCAAAGAATTCTACGAAGCAGTTTGTCCAAGACATCACGAAGTTTTGAATAAACCAAAACCTAAATTTGAGATTGAACCTTTAAAGAAATAGATTTTTTAATAAAAGCAATCAACGCTTACAGTCTAAAATTCAGTCATTTAAATATAATAATATTTCCCTTCCGCTTTCTGCATTTTATCCTGCTGAGAACCGATTTTGTTTGCTCTCGGTCTTTTTGTTTCATGGTCTCTTCTAAAAGTGATACCTAAATCTTTTAAGAATACGTTCATACCATCCTCCATTGAAAACAATCCTTTGAGCAAACCTTTCTTTGAAGGCTCTCCTGTGAAAACAAACAACATCTCTGAGAGATAATCTATAAATAGCAAATCGTGGTCAACAACTATTGCAGTTCTACCTTTTTCTTCCATAAATGATCTTAACACTTTAGAAACAGTTAACCTTTGTTCAACATCCAAGTAAGCTGAAGGTTCATCTAATAAATACAAATCAGCATCTTGAGACAAGCATTTTGCAATATAAACTCTTTGCAATTCACCACCAGACAATTCAGATATTTTTTTGTTTAACAATTCATCAATTGCCAAAGGTCTTATCAACTGTAAGTTATACTTTGCTATAGCATCAGACAGGTATTGCGAAACCAATTCATCAGAAGTATGAACTAAGTATTGAGGTTTGTAACTTACTTTAAGCTGCGACGAAACTTCACCTTTAGTAGGCTTAATCTCTCCAGCTAAAATCCTAATGAAAGTAGTTTTACCTATTCCATTTTCACCAAGTACACCTATAACCTTGCCTTTAGGAAGTTTCCCGGCATTAACCTTCAAATCAAAACCTTTAAGGTTAACTTCAAAGTCGTCCCATTCGATTAAAGACTCTTCATTATCTTGTTTTGATTCAGGCGCGTGTTTTGTAAACTCAATTGATTCTTTCCTAAATCTCACATTCTCTTCTTTTAAGAAGCCTCGCAGAAAAGCATTTATACCTTCTTTTGTGGATTTGATTTGACTAACTACACCAAAACTTCTCGGTTTACCATACATAATGTGAACAAAATCCGAAAGGTAATCTAAAACAATCAAATCATGCTCAACAAGAATCATACTATTGTTTTCATTAATGAATTGCTTTAAGGATGAAGCCAACTTCAATCTTTGTTTTATATCTAAATAGGAAGTAGGTTCATCAATCACTCTTAGGTTTGCTTCTTTAAGCATAGCTCCAGCTATGACTACTCTTTGCAATTCGCCGCCAGAAAGCTGAGACAACTTTCTTTCTAGCAAAGCATCCAATTCAAAGATAGAAACTATCTTTTCATAATGTTCTGAAATCTTTAATAAAAACTCTAATACCGTTCCATCAAAAACTTTTGGAATCGATTCAATGTGCTGAGGTTTGTAAGAAATTGAGATTTGGTCTGAGTATAGCTTTGTAAAATAAGTTTGTAATTCTGTACCCTTAAAAAAGGATATAACATCTTGTTCATTATGTTGAACATCTATATTACCTAAATTAGGAACAATCACCTTGCCCAAAATTTTGATTGCAGTACTTTTACCAATGCCATTTACACCAATTATTCCAACAATACTGCCTTGTTTAGGAACAGGCAATTGATACAATCTAAAGCCGTTCTTACCAAATTGATGAACTGGATTTTCAAGTTCCGAAGGCAAGTTTATGATATGAATCGCTCCAAAAGGACATCTGTTTGAGCAGATTTTGCAGCCTGTGCATAAAACTTCTTCAATAGCAACCTTGCCATCTTCAGTTTTATGAATACATTCCTCACCTTGTCTATTGATTGGACAGAGCTTAATACAAAGATAATCTCCACAGAATACAGGATTACATTTCTCTTTTTCAACTACGGCAATTCTATTACTTTGCATACCTCCTAGAAACTTAAATCATTATAAAAAGGTTTTGTTTCAAAAAATGAAACATCCCGGGTTAAACTAGATTTTATTAAATTTTAAATACGAGAATTAAATAAAAGATTACAAAAGCGGCAAAGGCGTTAATTTTAATAAGATAAAAGGTAACACTACTAACAAAAGGGTAAAAGCGTTTACTATTTAATAACATAATAGTAACTTAAGAAACTTACTAACAAGGGATAAAAGCGTAAGTTTTTAATATCAGTGGTGTTTTTAGTATAACAATTGGTTGAAATATAAAAAGTTATAAAAAAAATTTCGGGGGTAATAAAATTGATCGTGAACGATGAGTTCTTAAACAAGCTGAGAAGGTATTTTAATTTGAACCTTTATGAAGTTAAGGTTTGGACTGCTCTATTATCTAGAGGCAGTGCTACTGCAGGAGAATTATCAGACATTGCTAATGTTCCCAGGTCAAGAAGTTATGATGTCTTGGAAAGTTTAGAAAAGAAAGGATTTGTTGTTGTAAAGTTCGGTAAACCTATCAAATATTTAGCAGTTCCACCAGAAGAAGTTGTTGAAAGAGCCAAAAAGAACATGTTAAAAGAGGCTGAAGAAAAAGTACAGAAATTGGAAGAGTTGAAAGATAGCGAAATAATTCAAGAGTTAAAGAGCCTTCATGAAAGAGGCATTGAACTAGTTGAACCTCATGAAAAAAGCGGTTCTCTAAAAGGAAGGCATAATTTATACAATCACTTAGAATTCTTGTTTAAAAGTGCTTCAAAGAGCATCTCTTGTGTGACTACAGAAAAAGAGTTTGTAAGATTAGTTGAAACGTTAAAACCAACACTTGAAAGTGCTGCAAAAAGAGGAGTTAAAATAAGATTCGCTACAGAATTTGTTGATAAAGAAGAAATGAAACAAGCCCTAAAGGATATTGAAGGCATTGGTGAAGTAAGGAAGCTAAAAAACATCAAGGCAAGGTTTGTTATTGTCGACGGCGAGGAGTTGATGTTTATGATTATGCACGATGAAGAAGTACACCCATCTTATGATGTAGGAATTTGGGTGAATACACCATTCTTCGCAAGCGCTTTGGAAGAATTATTCGAAATTGCTTGGAAAGAGTTGGAAGTTATCAAAACAGCAAGCAAAAAGAAATAAATTTTTTCTTTTTCTAAATTTTAAGTTTTTTGTTTTTATTTTCAGTTTAAAGTTTTAGGAAATATTTTTATTTCTATTAAGAATCTTATCAAATTATGATTGAAAAAACCAAGTACGCATCATTAATAATTAATGACCTGCCTGAAGGATGTAAACTTTGTGTAAAGGGCAATAAAACAGTAATATTTATTACAGGAGTATGTTCTCAAAACTGTTTCTACTGTCCTCTCTCTGAAAAAAAGAAAAACAAAGATGTAATCTTTGTGAACGAAAGGCCTTTAAAAGACGAGAATGATTTTAATTCTTTAATTGAAGAAGCTGAGTCTCATAATTCTAAAGGTGCAGGTATTACTGGCGGAGACCCTTTATCAAAGATTGATCGAACTGTTTCATTCATTAAAAAATTAAAAGATCATTTTGGTAAAAAGTATCATATCCATTTATACACACCCTTAATATTAGTTGATAAAGAGAAACTTAACAAGCTGTACTCCGCAGGTCTAGATGAAATTAGGTTTCACCCAGACATCTTTGATTCAAAGTACTGGGATAGAATTTCCTTAGCTAAAGAATTTAATTGGGATAAAGGAATTGAAATTCCAGTGATTCCTGGCGCTGAAGAACAAACAATTAAGTTGTTAGATTTCATTAAAGATAAGGTTGATTTCATAAACCTAAATGAATTGGAATATTCTGATACTAATGCGCAACAACTCTTTCAAAAGAATCTATTCACAAAAGATGAGTTAAGCTATGCTATCAAAAACTCTGACTTGGCTGCTAAGAAGCTTTTAAGGTATATTGATAAAAAGATTTATCCTTACTACAAAATAAGGGTTCATTTCTGCACTGCCAAAACAAAAGACAGGTTCCAGTTAACAAACAGAATGAAACTTAAAGCGATGAATACAAAACTTCCAGTTGATTTAGTTTCAAAAGATGGAATGTTGATGAGGGGATGTATTTATCTAAGAGAGATGTTTAATGACAACTATCAGCAGAAAAAAATTGATGAAGGAAACAAAGAAGAATTTATTAAAAAACTTAAGGTTGCAAAACAAGAATTGTCAAAGATATTTAAGAATAAAATTTATGTTGACTTAGACAAATTAAGATTAATTGTTGAACCAAAGAAGTTAATAAGTCATGTTGATAAAATCCCTGACAAGTTTTTATGTGCGCTCGTTGAAGAGTATCCTACATACGATAAACTTGAAGTAACAGTTAATTTTTTAAATTAAATTTATAAACGAGAGATAAATAACCTTTATGATTTTAACATTTCCTCAAATCTTAAACGGTGAATCAAATGGAACCAGATTTTTATAAGATTGCCAAAAAATGGCAACAAGAATGGGAGAGAAATGAGATTTTTAAAGTAAAAGAAGATAAAAATAAACCCAAGTTCTATTGCTTAGAAATGTTTCCATATCCTTCTGGCTATCTACATATGGGTCATGTGAGAAATTATTCGATTGGCGATGCATATGCCAGATTCAAGAGAATGAACGGTTTCAATGTACTGTATCCTATGGGTTATGATTCTTTTGGTTTGCCTGCAGAAAACGCTGCAATAAAACATGGAGCTAACCCAAAAGAATGGACTGAAAAAAATATTGAAGGCATCAAAAAACAACAGAAAGAAATGGGTTTCTCCTATGATTGGTCAAGAGAGATTGCTACGCATAAGGAAGAATACTATAAATGGAATCAATGGCTGTTTATTCAGTTCTGGAAGAAAGGCTTAGTTTATCAAAAAGAAGGTTTAGTAAACTGGTGCCCGAGTTGTAAAACGGTTTTAGCAAATGAGCAGGTTATTGATGGAAAATGCTGGAGATGTAATAGTGAAGTTGAAAAAAGG
The DNA here is from genome assembly GCA_030154045.1 of Candidatus Woesearchaeota archaeon. GTDB lineage: Archaea > Nanobdellota > Nanobdellia > Woesearchaeales > JASKKU01 > JASKKU01. The sequence goes on along the minus strand of JASKKU010000011.1, from coordinate 15,289 downwards.
AATCTCAAACAATGGTTCTTAAAGATAACAGCTTATGCTGACAGATTGTTAAAAGATCTAGATAAATTAGAAGGCTGGCCTGAACCTGTTAAAACTATGCAAAGAAATTGGATTGGCAGGTCAGAAGGCACTTTGATCAAGTTTAAAGTTAAGGATACTGATTTAGAACTAGCTACTTTCACCACAAGAGTTGATACTATCTATGGTATAACATATTTAGTGATCGCGCCTGAACATCCTCTAACTCAAGAACTAATTAAGGATTTGGAAAATAGAGCTGAGGCTGAGAAGTTCATACAAGAATGTTTAAAGGAAAGTTATGAATCAAGGACTGCTGAGGATAAAGAGAAAAGAGGGTTCTTCACAGGGAAATATGCAATAAATCCTGTTAACAATGAGGCTGTTCCTATTTACATTGCAAACTATGTTTTAGGCGATTATGGTACAGGAGTTGTAATGGCTGTGCCTGCGCATGACCAAAGAGATTTCATGTTTGCTAAAAAGTATAATCTGCCCATAAAGGTAGTAATTCAGCCAGAGGATTACGAACTTGACCCTGAGAAGATGACTAGGGCTTACACTGAACCTGGAATCTTGGTTAACAGCGGGAAGTTCAATGGAATGAATAACCTTGAAGCGATTCCTGAGATACAAAAGTATCTTGAAGAAAACAACTGGGGCGGCAAGACTGTTAACTACAAGTTAAGAGACTGGCTTATTTCAAGACAGAGATATTGGGGAACGCCGATTCCAATGATTTATTGCGAGAATTGTGGAGTTGTCCCTGAAAAAGAAGAGAACCTGCCTGTAAGGTTGCCAGAAGATGTTAAGTTTACTGGTTCAGGAAATCCTATTGAAACCTCAAAGACTTTTGTTGAAACAACTTGCTCTTACTGTGGTGGAAAAGCAAGAAGAGAAACTGATACCATGGATACCTTCTTTGACTCATCCTGGTATTTCTTAAGGTACACAAGTCCAAGAGAAGATAAGCAGCCTTTTGACAAAGAAAAAGTAGAGTATTGGTTGCCAGTTGACCAGTATATTGGCGGCATTGAGCATGCTGTATTGCACTTGCTTTACTCTAGATTCTTTACTAAAGTATTGTATGACTTAGGTCTTGTAAACTTTGAAGAACCGTTCACTAGATTATTAACCCAAGGAATGGTTATAAAAGATGGAGCAAAGATGTCAAAGTCTTTAGGAAACGTTGTTGACCCACAGGAGTTTAACCAAAAATATGGTCCTGACACTTCCAGGCTATTTATCTTATTTGCGGCCTCTCCAGAAAAAGAACTTGATTGGAGAGATAGAGCTGCTGAAGGCACTTATAGATTCTTAGTTAAGTTGTATAACAATGTAATTTCAGCAAAAGAACTGATTAAGAATAACGAGAGAAAAGAACTTGATAATTATGACAAGTATATCTTGAGCGTTATTAATAGAGGAGTAAAAGAAGTTAGCGATATGTTTGAGAATTTCAAGTTTAACTTAGCAACTGCCAGGATTATGCAGATTAGCGATGAGTTGTTTACTTATATTAGAAGACAGGACATTAATTCAAAAGTCTTAAAAGAGAGTATAGAAACTTTACTTAAATTAATTTCTCCAATGACACCGCATATTGCTGAAGAGTTATGGCACGAGCTTGGCAACAACAGTTTCATTTCATTAGAGAATTGGCCAAGGTATGATGAAAGTCTAATTGATGACAAATTGGAGTTTTTAATAAATCTCCACAAGAGTGTTGCTGAAGACATCAGGACAATTAAGAAACTTGTTAATGAGGATGTCAAGAAAGTAAAGATAATATTGCCTGAAGATTGGAAATATGAATTGTATAATTTCATAAAAGAAAAGTTCAAAGATAAAGATAATCACAGAGAAATTGTAAAAGAGGTTATGAGTAGCGAATTCAAGCAGTATGGCAAATCAGCAATAACTATTGCTAACAATTTTGTGAAGAATCCTCAATTGATAAGTCAACCTATGTTTAATAGAGATGAAGAAATGAACGCTTACTTAATAACAATTGAAGACATCAAATTACGCTCTGGTTTGGATTGCGAAATTGAAGTAACTTTTGAGCCAAGCAATGAGCTTGAGAAAAAGAAACAACAAAATGCCAGCCCAGGAAAACCAGCGATTGTTTTAGAATAAAAAATGAAAGTTTTAGTAACAGGCGGTGCAGGGTTCATTGGTTCTCATCTAGTTGATAAGTTAATTGAACAGGGTTTTGATGTTTATATTTTAGACAACTTATCAACTGGAAGGAAAGAAAACATAAACAAAAAAGCAAAGTTCTTTTTTGGCGATATTTTTGATGACAACGTATTAGATGAATTGTTCAAGAATAATTTTTCGTATGTCTTTCATTTGGCTGCGCAGATCAGTGTTTCTAAATCAGTCAGGGAACCTATAGAAGATGCTAAAACAAATATTCTAGGAAGCTTGAAATTAATTAAGAAGTGTATAGAATACAAAGTGAATAAAATCATATTTTCATCAACGGGCGGAGCGATTTATGGTGATACTGATGAAATACCCACCACAGAGAAAACTCTGCCTAAACCAATCTCACCTTATGGCATAGCGAAGTTTAGTGTTGAAAACTATTTGAGGTTCGCAAATCACGAATTTAATTTGGATTATACTGTTTTAAGATATAGCAATGTTTATGGACCCAGACAAAACCCTGAAGGAGAAGCAGGCGTAATTGCCATTTTTTCTTCAAGAATGCTAAAAGACAAAGAAGTAACAATTTTTGGTGACGGTGGATATATTAGAGATTATGTTTTTGTAATTGATGTTGTGAATGCAAACCTGAAAGCTATGAAACTTGGAAACAAAGAGGTATTCAATATTTCTACTGCAAGAGGCACCTCAGTAAATCAACTGTTTCAAATGCTAAAAGAATTAACTCAGTATAATAAAAAGCCAAACTATGCTAAAGAGAGAAAAGGTGATATCAGAACAAGTATTCTAAGTTATGAAAAAGCAAAGCGCGAACTTGATTGGCACCCTGAAGTACGTTTGGAAGAAGGTCTGAAAAAAACAGTTGAATGGTTCAAAGAAAATAGAATATAAATGCAAAAATAAAAATCAAAAATTTAATTTTTGTTTTCTCTTCTGATTTCTGCTTGAGCTGCTGCTAAAATTGCTATTGGCACTCTGTAAGGAGAGCAGCTTACATAATCCAACTTAATCTCTCTACAGAAATCTACTGTTCTTGGTTCGCCGCCTTGTTCTCCGCAGATTCCTACTGAAAGGTTTGGATTAACTGCTTTTCCGTTCTCTAAAGTGAATTTCATTAACTTACCAACACCTTTTATATCAACGGTCTTAAATGGGTCATCTTCCAAGATTTCTTCTTTAAGATAAGTTGGCAAGAATTTTCCAATGTCATCCCTTGAAAAACCAAAAGTCATCTGTGTTAAGTCATTTGTTCCAAAACTGAAGAAGTCAGCATAGTTTGCAATTTCATCAGATGTTAATGCTGCTCTTGGAACTTCAATCATGGTTCCTACCTTATATTTTATATCAACATTATTCTCTTCAAGAATCTTTTGCGCGACTCTTTCAATAACTTCTCTAACTCGCTTCAATTCTTCATAATGACCTACAAGAGGTACCATTATTTGCGGTTCTACCTTTATGCCCTCTTTTACAGCTTCAACTGCGGCAAGCATTATTGCTTTGGTCTGCATTTCAGTAATCTCTGGATAAGTTAACAATAATCTACAACCTCTGTGACCCAACATAGGATTAACTTCCATAAGATTCTGCACCTTCTCTTTAATAACTTCAGGTGAAACGCCTAATTCCCTTGCCACTGAGTTTATTTCTTCATCTTCTTTCGGCAAGAATTCGTGCAATGGCGGGTCAAGCAATCTTATCGTTACTGGAAGGCCATCCATAACCTTAAAGAGTTTGTAAAAGTCTTCCTTTTGCATAGGCAAAATTTTGTTCAATGCTTTTTCTCGTTCTTCTTTTGTACCTGCCAAAATCATTTCTCTTACAGCAGTAATCCTGTCTCCTTCAAAAAACATATGTTCAGTTCTGCAAAGGCCTATGCCTTCAGCTCCAAAGTTTCTTGCAACTTGAGCATCTTTAGGCGTATCTGCATTTGTTCTTACTCCCAAAGTCTTTACTTCCTTAGCCCAAGACATTACAGTTTCAAAGTTTCCACTCAAATCCGGCTCAACCAAAGGCAATTGACCAAGATAAACCTCACCAGTATTGCCATCTAGAGTAATCCAGTCTCCAGGCTTAATTGTTAGATCCTTTACCTTAATTATACCATTATCTTCATCAACAATTAAATCAGAGCAACCCACAACAGCGCATTTGCCCATACCTCTTGCTACAACAGCCGCATGAGATGTCATGCCTCCTCTTTGGGTAAGAATACCTTGAGCAGCGTTCATTCCTTTAATATCCTCAGGACTTGTTTCTGTTCTCACTAGGATTACCTTCTCCTTTTTCTCAGCAAGTTCAAACGCTTCTTTAGAATTCAAAACAACTTTACCAACAGCTGCGCCTGGCGAAGCAGGTAATCCACGTGCAATTGGTTTATGTTTTTCTTTAGCAACAGGATCAATACGTTTGTGCAACAACTGGTTTAGTGATTCTGGCTCAATTCTCATTAACGCTGTCTTCTTATCAATGATTCCTTCATTAACCAAGTCAACTGCAATTTTTACAGCAGCAAAACCGGTTCTTTGACCTGTTCTTGTTTGCAACAAGTAGAGCTTTCCTTTTTGTACAGTAAACTCAATATCCTGCATATCTTTATAATGATTCTCAAGTTTCTTCTTGATATCTAAAAGCTGTTCATACAACTCAGGAAACTTGTTCTTTAATTCTGAGATTGGCAAAGGAGTTCTAATTCCTGCAACAACATCTTCGCCCTGAGCATTTGGCAGGTATTCACCAAACAACTCGTTCTCTCCAGTGGCAGGATTTCTTGTGAAACAAACACCAGTACCGCAATCATCTCCTAGGTTTCCAAAGACCATTGCTTGTATATTAACTGCTGTACCAAGCAAGCCTTTAATGTTCTTTATTCTTCTGTATTCAATGGCTCTTTCGTTATTCCAAGATTTGAAAACTGCTTCAACTGCAAGCCATAATTGTTCCATAGGCTCTTGTGGAAACTCCTTTCCAGTTTCAGCTTTAATAAGCTCTTTGTATCTTTTAACTACCTCTTTCAAATCTTCAGCAGTCAGCTCAACATCTTGCTCATAACCTTTAGTTTGTTTAATCTCTTCAAGTATTTTCTCGAACTTTGAATGGTCTATAGAAAGAACAACATTTCCAAACATCTGAATAAATCTTCTGTATGAATCATAAGCGAACCGTTCATTATTACTGTTCTTAGCTAAACCAAAAACAGTTTCGTCATTTAAACCCAAATTCAAAATAGTGTCCATCATACCAGGCATGGAAACTGCAGCACCTGACCTAACAGAAACCAAGAGAGGATTTTCTTTATCACCGAACCTTAAACCAATCTTTTTTTGCAATTCCTCAAATTTCTCAAGAACTTGTTCTTTCAACTCAGGCCAGAGCTTTTGACCTTTTTCATAATACTCTTTACAGGCTTCAGTTGTTATAGTAATGCCAGGTGGAACTGGAAGTCCAATTCTTGTCATCTCAGCAAGTCCAGCACCTTTACCACCAAGAAGCTCCTTCATATCTTTACTTCCTTCCTCAAAAGAAAAAACATATTTCTTCATATTATCCCTCCTCAAAAATTCTATCTTTTTTAAGGCAAAATGGGTTGTTTAAAAAATTTATTAACTTGTGTGATTAGTTAATACTAAAAGACCAAACAGAATTTATTTTACAGTCACTTGTACAGACCTGCTATCTTTGTAACCATAATCAATAGTGAAACTTAAAGGTGTTTTATAAGGACCTACATCTTTGTTTTTCAGAGGAACTTCAATTTCAAAAGAGTTATCTTCGTTAAGAGGATATTCTTTAGCTAATTCATTATATGCATGGTTTCCAATCTTTAAATCTCTTAATCTAATTCTCTTGGCTTCAAACAAATTAGTATTAGAATCTTCTTTTGAGAAACAGTCAGTAATCTCAGCATCAGTGATTTCACCAGACCCGTGGTTAACTAAATAAATTTTCAAAATAAGCACAATATTGTTGCCATCAAGATACTCTACAGGCTCTATTCTGTCAACCGAAACTATAGAGCCTTGACCACCTGAGAGATAAATTGGTTCAACTTTACAAACACTTTCTATAGAACTCAAATCATAATTTGGATTGATACATAATGGAACATTTACAAAGATTGAGTAATTATAACAATAATCTAAGCTGATTGTAAACATTTTTTCTGATTGAGTCATCATCAGGTTTGGCTTTAAATAGATTAAATCAATTTTAGTATCACTAAAAGGATGATTCATATTCTTTCCTTTTAAAACAGCATCTATATTCTTTCCAAACCTCTTTGTTGAAGTATTATACACTGCTAAACCTTTTTGATTATCTTGAAAAAGACTCATTTGACTTTTATTAAAAGTCAGGTATGGGAAAGGATAGGACAAAAAAAACAAGCCTGAGGCGTCATATGCTCCTTCATTGATAATGGTTATCTTTAACGGTAAAAGAGATTTTCTACTTGCTGATTGGACTAACGGCTCTAACTCAACATCCACAGCCTTATAACCTGAATAATAATTAGGTGGCTGATTTGATGAGTTTGAAAAATTGCAAGATGATAGGGTTAAAATTAAGAAAAACGAGATTGAAAACAAAATTATAACAGTAAGGTAATTTTTATTTTTTGATTTCATTTTTTAGATTGATTATATAAAAGATTTCTTTATTAAATTTTTTATATGAATATGTGATGTTCTTTTTTTTAAACACTTTCTTTAGGATTTTATTCACTTTAGATGCTTGCAAAGTGCTAATATAAATCATCTTTTTTGTCACCCTAATCATTTCGTCAATCGCTTTATCAACATCATCAAAGTTTTGTATTGCCGTTAAACTAATAGTATAATCAAAAGACTTGTCTGGAAAAGGCAGGTGTTCAGCTTTTGCCACGTATTTTTCATAAGGATTAAATGAAAGTAATTGTTCGCTTGGATCAACACAAACAAAGTTCCCTTTTAAGACTTTTAAATAATGCCCTGTTCCTGAACCAACATCTAAAATTTTATCACTCTCTTTAAAATCAGAGATCTGTTTAAGGAACAAAGCTTTCTCTAACTGTTCCTGACCATATAATTCCAAATATCTTCTAGCAATAATATTATAATACTCTTTTGCGCTTATCTCCTTTTCTTTTTCAGCGGTCATTTTTATAACACAAATTAATTAAAACTCTATTTGAAAAGTTAGATTAGGGGCTTTATTAAAACATCAATCCTTCCAAACAGTGATAGTCATAATTGCGGGTCCATAAACCTCTGTAAGATTTCCATAAGTAACAAGTATGGATGCTGAAGAATACTCTGCAGAGTTTTGTATTTTATCAATATCAAACGCAACATTTGAATGATTGTAAAAGAACTTATCAGTTTCGTTTGATAAAGACAACCGATAATTAAATCGTCCGTGGTTATCCAAGATGTATGGATCTAAAGCATTTAAAGTTTCATCTAAGCGTGTCAGATTGACATAATATAGGGTTAAGATAGTTTCTGCAAGTGTTGTGTCAGGAAAGATTATGTGCTGTTTAATACTTAAGCCTAAAGTTTCGTTGAGCGTTGTATCCAATTGAGCTAAATCAGAAACTTTTGTAGAGGTTAAAAATCCAAGCAAATCGTTTGCTTCATCAAAAGTAACAAGCTCTGAATTCTGCTCAGATACCATAAAATGAGACAAAGACACATAAAATAAGACTGCTGACAGAATTAAAGCGGCAAATACATCATATATGTAGATTTGCCCCTTTTTATTTCTATTCCAAAAAGGATTTAGCTTCATCTTCACTGAAACCTAACAACTTAAACCTCTCAATAATTTCTTCATCAGTCAATCCGCGCTTTCTAAACTCTAGAACTTTTGCTTTGATTCTTTTCTTAAGTGCTGAGATATATTCCTCTTTTGCAATCTCTAAGAATTCAGGCATAGAGTACCCCTTATTAATCAATGTAGTTTTTATCTCTGAATAAGGCATACCTTGAGCTATGGATTTTTTAACTAGATTTCTAATGTAAGTTTCTATAATATTCTTATCTTCTTCAGGAATGTTTAAAGCAGGTTCTTCTTTTTGAATCTCAGTTAAATTATTTTGTGTTTTTTGTTTATTAGCTACATCTTTATGCAATGGTTTGTGATGTTTCGCCTTGGTTAATGATTTTTCAATGGATTCCAAACGCTTCTTTCTATGTGACCTTTTTAGTAATAAAATGATGAGTGTTGTAATGGTAATTAATAAAATTACGAACAGCAATACATAAGCGTAAAGCTCTCCCAATACTGATCTAGGCTGCTGGATTTCTGTGCTTTCGCAGGGTTTGCATGGGCCACCACAATCTATACCCTGTTCTCCTTGATTTTTGATACCATCATTACAAGTCGGAGTCCTACAAACAAAATTGTAACAATAACCACTTAGACAATCTGAGTCAACCTTACAAACTTTCAAATCAGGACATTTGCCACAAGAACCGCCACAGTCTACATCAGTTTCATCCTGATTTTTTATGCCATCATCACAAGTAGCCTTTGCACAAATACCATTAACACATTTTTTAGATATGCAGTCAAAATTCGAATTGCATGCTTTTCCGTCTTCGCATTTTCCGCAAACACCACCACAATCTATATCTGTTTCATCCTGATTTTTTATACCATCATTGCAAGTTGGCACTCTGCAAACGCCTTCATAGCAGTAGTTAGTGATACAGTCAGAATCTGAAATACATGATTTTCCTGCAGGACATTTGCTACAAGAACCGCCACAGTCTACATCAGTTTCATCCTGGTTCTTTATGCCATCATCACAAGTTGGGAAGTTTTCACAGACCTTTGTTTCAGGATTACAGTATCCAGAATAACAATCTGAATCCTGTAAGCAATGCTTACCATTGAAACAAGGTCCGCAAACGCCACCACAATCCACGTCAGTCTCGTTCTGGTTTTTTATGCTATCATTACAAGTTGGTTTTGGAATGAAAACCCTTCGACCACCCCCTCCAGAATGGCTACTTGTATAAGTTGGTTTTGGCGCAGGTTCAGTATATTCGCTATCCTCACTCAATACAAACAATGAAAAGTTTTGAACAACAAAACTAATTGTGGAAGTTGTAGTGTTAATGGTATAATTTGTAATTTCTTTTGTATCACTATAATCCGCAGTATCTTTCTCGTAATCATAAGGTATCTCGAAGAGTTTAACAGCTTTTATGTTTGAGATTAGTCCTGAATAATTTAAGACAATCGTATAATTCATAACTTTATTGAATTCTATTGCATAAACGCTTTTTGGTTTATACCTCTCGTTTAAACCAAGATTTAATTCTGGAGATGAAACTGAATTTTCTGGTTTCTTCAAAAACTTCATTGAAAGATTATCAAACTCCGAGTATGGTTTCTTATCTGTAGCTATTTCTAAAGTATCGTACTTAAAGAGTAAGGAAGTATTTCCTTCTTTTGGTAGAGTTACATTAGTGCTTTTCAAAAATTTGCCTTCACTAATGTATCTGTCATCAAATAAAGCTTGAACCTCAACAAGGTGTATTGTTGAGAGGTTCAATAAAACTGCTTCAGTCTTATTTATTTCAAGGAGATACTGCTGGTTAACAGTATCTAAACCATCTGAAAGATTTAAGCTTAATTGCACAAACCCTGTATAATTTGAAGTCAAACTCAGTCTGCACGCGCTATTGTTTATCGTTACAACAGAAATGTTGCTTTGAGCCAAGAATTGACTTGGTGTAGTGGTTGCTGTGTCTAAAACACAAGAGATATTCTTGTAAATATCGGAATCGTTCACATATATGATGTAAGTATAAGGCACATTTCTATATGCTGTTTGTTTAAGCCTGTCAGTTATAAATTCAGGTGGCCTATTTGAAATATTAAATTGGTTCTTGTAAACTTCTACATTACCCGCATAATCTTCAACTTGTAAAGTATAGTTTATAATCGAACCTGGTTTAAAGGTTCCCGGTAATAAAGTTGTTTTCCAAATCTCATAATCCATGGCTTTAGAATCCAAGTCCAAAACAGTGGAATTGCTTCTTGTTTCATATCCTGAAACATTATAATACAAAGTTACTGATTTTATTCCTGAAGGATACTTATCAGGATAATCAAAAGTTGTTAACTGGAAAGTAATATTCTGGTCGTCATAATTCAAATCTGAAATCTTTGGACCTAGAGGTTGCTGAAATACTGGGGGAGTGTTATCTACAATGAAATCAAATGTTTTTGAAACGCTCTCATTAGATTCGTTGTTATATAGATAGATTGTTAAAAGATATTTGTCTTCAGTCCAAGTAGAGTTTGTAAAGTTTAAAGGAACAACAATCTGCTTTTCATCAATAACATTATTTGAATTATTGATATACGAATACACCAAACCACCAGTGCTGTTTGTTATGTTTATGCTAAGATTGTTAAATAAATAAGCAGTTACATTAAGTTGTAAGTCCTGTTTCTTTGAATAAAATGTTGAGAGCCCTCTCATAATATAGGAAGGCTTGTTCCTCTGGATTATGAGTGTATAGTTCTGGAAAGTTGTTCTATTAAATATGTCTGTAATGTTTATTGAGATGTTAAAAAGGTCTTGAGTATATGATGTTAAGTTCAAATCAACATATGCTAAAGTCAATCCTTCTGATAGATTTTCAAGGGTTAAGTTCTCAATAAGCAGGGTTTCAGTACCATTACTAATATTTATTCTCGCAACTTTTATTGGTGAGAATGTGCTTATATTCATTGAAAGCCGTCCAAGTTCAGGCATAAAGATCGAATTTTGAGTAGCGTTGGGTTCAATTATCTTATAAGTTGTATTATTATATGTTTTTATCAAATTGATTTTTAAGGTTTGGTCAGGTCCTTGAATATTGCCATAAGCATCCTTGCATGCAATATAATATGTATAAACTCCGTCATTTTCTGCAGGCAAAGTACATTCAAACTTGTCTTGAGCCATTGGGGTACAACTACTTAAATTATAAATGTCCGTATAACCTAAGTTTTCATCTGTAATTACACAATTAGAGCCCCCTTCTGAATAAACTGTGAACGTAGCGTTCTTTTCATTAGACAAGTCATAATACTTTGAAGAAAATTCATAAACCCCATCACTAACATTAATAACAACGGCTTTTTCCGGGGGCAACCTGTCCAAATAAAGTATGCCATCAGACCTGGAAATTTCGGACGAAACATTCAAATAGTTTACAGCAAATACTTCTAGATAGTATTCCATGCCGTTTGTTAAATTTAAATTCTCCAACCTAACAAAAGTAGTTGTTGAATTTGTTTCTCCATTAACGATTTCGTTACCTTCATAATCTCGCAAAGTATAAACATACTTTTTAATTCCCGATTCATTATCTTCAGAGGTAGTCCAATTGAAATAAAGAGTGTTGCTTGTTGTTGCAAAAGATTCATCATAAACAGTAACCTTGCTTGGAGGCGTTGTATCTAGCAAAATGGATTTGTTATAATAATCATCAAAAGTATAGAAGTCCTTGTAGTTCCGTGCTTCGTCATAAACTCGTAAAAAGAGTTTGTAACAGTAACCGTTTTCTAAAGTGTATGTGAAGAAATTCTTGGTGTTAAGTGTTTTTATTAAAGTGCCGTCGTCATACGCTCCACAGTTTATCTCAGAACCTTCAACAATTAAGTTTGCTTTCATCAAATAGACATCTGCTTTGAAAATTCCTGACAAAGAATCATTGCCAGGATCTACTGTAATGGTTATGTCTTTAGTATAAGTTAGGGGTCCAGGGGTATATGTAATTGAGGCATTTTCCGGAGGGTCAATATCAACAGTAAATTTATGGAAATAATACTCTGACCAAATCTTGCTTGGGTTCTCTGCCCGGACTCTTAACTCGTAACTTTTATTGGCTTCTAAAGACAGATTCGTGAGCAACACAGAAGTTTTGTTAGTTAACCAAGGCCCGCCAAAGAGACATTCATCTCGTTTATCAGGTTTAACTATGCAATACTCATAAGTAAGGGTTAAATTCTCAGATTCAGGGTCTATGAAAGACCAAGTTGCGTTTATTTGAGTCAAGCTGTTTGTATAATTTGCGCTAGGAACTAATTTAATGTAGGCATTTGTAGGCGGCGTTAAATCAACATAAACAATTGGTGATGAGTTTGTTGCTTCCCCAACATTGCCGCATTCATCAACAGGATAGACTTCTAACAAATAACCGTGGTTTAATTTCGCAGATTCATAATTAATTGTTACATTCGTATCATTTGTTGAACCGTTTAAAACTTTAATAAATTCATTTCCAAAATCACTTGTAGATTCATAAAACGTGTAATAATAAGTAACATTATGAGCATCAATAACTGGAGTCCAATTAAATTTAAATACGGGTTGTCCAACTTGAGTTGCTCCAACATCTATTTTTGGGATTCTAGCAATCGTAGAATCTTTTGAAAAGAATACTGTTGCTTGTGAATTTTTGTTGAAAATTGAATTGAAGCTTACGCTTAGGTTATAATCTCCATCCTTGAGATTGCCAGTCAAAGATTCATTAAATGCTAAGTGATATAAAATATTGTAAGTAGTGTCATTAATCTCTCTTGAAAAGTTTGATTCTAAAAGAGTTGAATTCAAATAAAATGCTGTTTCTGTCGCGTTTGAAATGTTTATGAATGAGTTATTAAAATCTAAAGGGGAATATCCTGATACATTTATCTCAAAAGATGGCGAGATCATACAAACTTGAGGAATTTTTACATTTATTGTTGGAGCATAAGTATCATAAACGACTACCTTGTTTAATTCAGAGTAGCCTTGTTCATTGTATTTACTTAGAACAACACTAACATTATTAATTCCTTCAAAAAGGTCCAATGAGATATTAAACCAACCGGATGGTTTTCCTGAGTTGTTGTAGATGTAAATTTTCTCCCCAGAGGTTATGTTATGGACTAAACAAGGCGTTATGTTGTAAAGATATGCGTTCTCAGATGGAACAAAACCATAAGCATTTGTAATAGTGTACAGAGTAAAATTATCTAGATTGTGATTCTCGAATCTTATGCCATATCCTTCCTTAAATTTAGGTTCCTCAGAGGAATTAACTCTGAAGTAACATGTGCCTTCGGATTCCGAATATAAAGCATAACTCGTATTGATGATAGGGTTATCTACATTTGACTGAGTTGAATTGAATCTTAAAGGAACTAAGCCTTGTCTTGTACTTATGTTAATTAAAGTTCCTTCAAGATTGGTAAACCCTATGAAATTAAAAGGCGAAATATTGGTTAATAGCCAGTTTAAAGGCAAGGTCTTCTTGTAGTTCCAGAACAATTCTTTAGGCAGGTATTCGACATTAATGCTATGAGTTATTGTTCTAAGATTTCCTGCCAAGTCGTTACATTTAACCTCAATGTTTGCCATATATGGTGTGCGATAATCTGTTTGAGTGACATTAAAAGTAAACCAGAAGATTGTGTCATTCTGAATATTTGACTTGCTCTGATTCTCAACACCATTTACATAAAGCGTACAATTTCCAAGATGGTCGTCAAGGTATTTGTAAGATAAATTAACAGTTTTTGTTGTAAAATTCGTTTTTGAAACTAAATAAACTTCTGGAGGCGTTTCATCAAAGTAAAGGATTTTACTCGTTTTGCTGGAGTGGCCTACATAATCAATTGCTGAGATGTTTAAGGTATATTGGCCTTCATCAGTGAAATTTAAAGTAACTCCGTAAATTCCATTATATTTATCTCCACTGGTTAATATAACTTGAAGAGGAATTGTTGAACCATTTGGATAGGTCAAAGTAGCAGAAACATTTTCTACTCCTGAAACCGAATCTGAAACATTAAATTCAAAAGTATCATTATTGTTAAAATAGGTTTTTTGGTTTAAAGCAATGTTTGGCGCGGTTAAATCATACCCTAAAGTTAAAGCATCTATTGAATAAAACCTGCTTTTGTTAACTCTTGTAGAAACTGAATAAAAACCTTCACTACTTAACGCACTACTCACATCTATGTTAAACCAGCCCGCAGGCCTGTCATCAATGTGGAAATAAATCTTAGTCCCTGCAGGAACATCAGTCCTTAAATTTTCGCCCAAGGTAATCTTTTTATGCGTTGCATTGTATCCACTTATGCTATCAATTGGATAAAACTGAAAACACTCTAGGTTATACATTTCATCCTCAAAAGATAAGTAATATGAGGTATAAGAAGATGTAAGTTCATCGCTTGAATCCTCTACAAGAATATAGTTTTGGCCTCTACTAGCATCCTCGGAGATTTGTTTGTCTGTAACTCCTACAATCGAATCTGCATAAGTTGAATTTGTTGAGAATTCTGTGCCGTTAACATATAACTTGATAGTTACATCGTTAGTTCCACCATAACCACAAACATTGCTGTCTAATGAAGTCAAATATTTGTCAAAAAGTCTTGCAGATGGCAGAATTCCTGAAGCAACATTAAAATTTTGTACTGTACTACTTTTTGATTGTGATTGTGACAAGTTTTCACATTTAACATACCACCAATACTGTGGAGCAGAGGAAATATCTTTTAAAAGGTCTTCGGGGTTAATTCTTACATTGGATCTGTTAAAAGCCTCTGTAAAATTATAAACTTCAAAACTTACGCCATTTAAAGAGATAAATAACGAACAATTTGCACTTGATGTCCCGTTTCCAGTAAAATTAAATTCAAAATAGAGGTTGCTCCAGGAATTTATTGTGGCTCCATCTAAAGGATAAATTAAGTTAACTGAATCAATTTCAGCATTAACTAAAGAAAAGCTAAAGAATACAGTAATTAAAACAAACAACCACAAAATACCGTTTCCTTGAACTTTACGCATGCTCATCTTTTTGCAGATTCCTTTGGTTCTTTCAAATAGGATGTTTTTACATTAACTAAATATGCAGGCCCAATTTTTTTAATATTGAGAAACTGGGCATGAGTTTTAACTAAGTCTTTTACAGTCTGGAGAGAAATATCGAATCTATGAGCTATAGAAGTAAAAGTTTGGTCAGGGTTTGAACTAAGATACTCTAAAAATTCTTCTTTTGTAGGAATCATTAACAAACAATCCTTCTTATAAGGCCTTTAAATATTTTTCGATTTTTTT
>JASKKU010000026.1 GCA_030154045.1 Candidatus Woesearchaeota archaeon | reverse complement strand
AACACAGATTTAAAAGAATCAAACGAAAGTTCATATGAAAAAACTGAAAAAATCAAAAAACCTCTTCCTAAACTAAATCCTAGAACAGAAATTAAGAAAAGAGATAAAAAAACGGCCTTACACTCGCTTAAAACACTCCCAGAGAGAATATTCAACTTATTCTTTTAATTTCTCTTAAGAACAAAACAAAAAGCTGGTCAGAATAAAATTAAATTATATAATATTAATAAACTATCTAGACGAATTATTGCAATTTTCGTTTTATTTCTTCAGGCGGATAAAAGGAGAATTTGATATCTTTAGGCTCCTCTTTAAGTTTTTTCTCAAACAAATCTCCTAATCTCAGCATTTGCTCTTTAAAATCGCCACCTAATTTATACTTTTTCTCATAGAGGTCATAAGTAATTAAACCCATGCTCTTCATAGGTGTAACAATTCTATCATAAAATTGTCTCTTATTATAAACTATTGGCTTATAACTTTTTATCCCTTCAATTTCTCCCTTGAAAATTAAGCCTAAGTGAAGGGAGTTTGCAAAAATCGACATCTGTTTTTTGTCTAAAACGCCATTGTTTTGTTTAAAGTATTCAATAAGGAGTTTAGCGACAGCCCTCTGATTATTTGTAGAGAAGATTATGTCAATGATATCCTCGGGCAAGTTAAATTTATCAAATAAAATTACCATAATCAAAAGATTAGGTAATAACCATTATTTAAAGGTTGTGTTTTTTTGTATACTATTTTATTTTTAAAGTGTGTAAGAGAAAATTGTATAAATAAGCTATAAACAGGTTTCATTAATTTATTAATAAAAAAATAAAAAAGAATAAAAAAATAAAAAGAGAGACTCATTTTAATCAAGAATTAATTTAAGTTATTCAAAGAGATGAAAGGATGGCCATTAAAAAAGAACTAAACAACAAGAACAAGCACAACCAAGAAACTATACAAAAGGAAACCATAAAAAAGATTTCAGAAGAGGGCCTAAGTTTGATTATCCCCTGTTATAATGAAGAGATTAAATTCAAAGAAAATATTGATAAGATAATTTCTTTTTTAAACAAATTCAAAAAGAAAGAATTAATCCTCATAAACGATGGAAGTTCTGATAGAACTTTGGATGAGTTTCAAAAAGCAAAAAAGAAATTTAAGTTTATAAAAATAATTTCTTACAAAAGAAATAAAGGAAAAGGATATGCTGTCAAAAAAGGTTTGCTTAATGCAACTTACAAGTATATTCTAATCTCAGACATAGATTTATCAACACCTCTTGAAGATTTTTATAAATTATCCTCTTACATTGAAAGATATGATATTGTCATAGGTTCAAGAGGTTTAAAAAATTCTAATGTTATTATAAAACAGCCTTTTTTTAAAGAACTTTTGGGAAAAGCCGGCAATCTTTTTATTAACCTAATTTTGAATTTAAACATAAAAGACACGCAGTGCGGTTTTAAGTTGATGAAAGATAATTCTAAAGAGATTTTCAAAAGGATAAAATCAAATGGTTTTGGATATGATTTCGAATTCTTATTTGTTGCCAAAAAACACGGCTTCAAGATAAAAGAAGTGCCTATTACTTGGAAAAATGACAAGAGAAGCAAAGTAAAATTTAAGCATTATCTTATCACATTGTATGAATTACTGAAAGTCAAGTATAATGACCTAAAAGGCTTTTATTAACTCACTAAATTCTAAAAACCCACTTTCTAACCAAATTTTTATGTTTTTTGCGTTTTTATTGATTTATTAGTATATTTCAATAATTCTCTTAAAGAATACCTTCGCAAAACATTTAAATCAAAAAAATTTAAAAACACATAGTATCAAGAAATAGATGTGTGATAATAATGAATCTCTTAAATAATAAGAAAGGCCAAGCCCAAGAGTTAGTTACTGAATTAAAGCCTTCGATGATAATTGTCTTAATAATTCTACTGTTTCTGGCTTATCTTATCATGATACCACCAGAGAGCAGAGATAAAATCATTGGAAATAATACTATTACAAACACAGATAATTCTGAAAACACACACTCTTCTTCAAACATCTTGCTTTCAAAAAGTCCGGGAGAGATAACCAAGCTTGATTACAACTCGGTTGAACATCCTATGCCGATGTTGTACCTCTACGCCAATCCTCAGCCTAAGGAAATCTTCTTCTTAAATTCATTTTATACAGAAAGAAGTTTCTTTTCTGAAGATTTGAATGAAGTAAGGTTTGTTTTAGAGAATCCTGATGATATTGAGAAAGCATACCTGTCTTTTAAAACTGAAGAATCAAAAGGCGTTACAACAATCATACTAAATGGTTATACCCTTTACTCAGATAAAATCCCGCTCGGGAATATTAATCCAATTGAAATCCCAAAAGGTTATCTAAGGAAAGAAAATGTCTTAGTCTTTAAATTAAGAAAACCATTTATATTCTCAAAAAACAAACTCAAAATTGAAGACCTCAAGATTATAGCTCAAGTTTTAGAAAAAGAAAACCTCCAAGCAAAAACCAGTTTTACTCTCTTTGGAAAAGAATTTAGCAATCTTGATTCTGCTAAACTTTATTTTACGACCTCCTGCGATATTAATGACATCGGTAAACTTACAATTAGATTAAACAACCAAATCATCCATGAAAGCACGCCGGCCTGCAACAACTTAAATGTAATAGAGATAAGTCACGCAAGAATCCTAGAGGGAGAAAATACTCTTGAGTTCTCTTTAGATAAAGGAAAGATAAGAATCGATCAACTAAAACTTTTAACAAAACTAAAGCAGCCATCATATCCATTATATTATTTCCAAGTATCTCAAGAACAGATAGATTCCTTGAAAACAAAGAATGCCTACATCAAGTTTGAGTTTCCAGACGACTTAAACAGAAAAAGGTTCGTGTTTAATATCAATGGAATAAAAACCGATATTGAGACAACCAACATGCAGTATACTTACAAAATTAACTCCTTTTTAAGAGAAGGAAACAATTATTTACAGCTTGAACCTATTTCAGATGACTTAAACATAGTGCATCTTGAGATATACATTAAATAAAAATCAAAAATAGGTGGAACTTAAATGTCTGTAGACAGTGGAATAAAGAGTATTCTGAAAGAAAAAATGTTCTCTGGACTAAAAGC
The DNA here is from genome assembly GCA_030154045.1 of Candidatus Woesearchaeota archaeon. Taxonomy (GTDB): domain Archaea; phylum Nanobdellota; class Nanobdellia; order Woesearchaeales; family JASKKU01; genus JASKKU01. The sequence continues at coordinate 4,834 of JASKKU010000026.1, read as the reverse complement.
CTTTGGAGGTTTATTTAAGTCTATGGGCCGTTTCTTAAATGCTCCACGGTCAATTAACACACAGCTTGCTACCGGGGTAGTTAGTGGAATTGGCTTTGGTGTTGGAAAAAAAGTTGGCAAGGGCCTTATTGCATTCTTACGTTCATTTTTTCCATATGATGTTTACGACTTCTTCATATTGTTTACAATTATCCAGCATATTTTCATTGACGGAATCATGTTTAATTATTACTATGGACCTACACTTTATGTAATTCATTTCTGGAGCGCTTTGTTTTTTGTTTTCATCTTTTCAATTTTCAGGGACGAAGGAGATGGATTCTTGGCCTCGCTTCTTAGGAACTCGATTGCTTTTGGCTTCATTCTTTTCGTTGAGGTATATCTATTTCCAATGTTAACCAACTTCATTAAAAGTCCATATTTTCTAATTAATAGAATACTGCTCCCTATCTGGCCAATTTTCGCATTGTTATACACTAGTTACGGAAGACCTTCAACTACGCCTTTTGTAAGGAAGATTCTTGCAATTTTCATCATATTTCTTGCGGTAATGGCTTGGCCTTATGTTGAAAAGGTAACATCTCAACTTTCAATTCCTAGTAGTGTCAACTCAGGAGAACAGATTCAAGCACAAATAACATTAAAAAGCATAAAAGAAAGATTAAAAGAAGGTTCAACATCTGTCTGGGATTCTTTTAAGAAAGGAATACTTAACCCTCTCAAAGCATTAATCAATGGCAGCTGGATAGAACAACAGATCTCGGCCTTTCAACCTGACAAAGGTCAATACGATACAAACCAAGGAGCCTTCGAAGTAAAGGTTTCTTCTATTTTTACTTTACCAGCAATGATTGATGATGAAGATTCTATTACAATAAAAGTTGGCACTTCGTTCAAAGGAATTAATAAAAATCAAATTCCAAAGCAAATTATTGAAGACCCAATAAAATACAATATCAAAATTGACTCAATTCAGGGAGACATAGAAGCTATAGGATGGTATCCTTGTAACGAGGAAGGCGCCCCTTTAATGAACGCATTAACTTATCAAGCATTAACTTGCAATATAAACACAAAAAATATTAAATTTGATGAAAAAGGTATAGCAAGCCTAAAAGCCAGCATTAAATACGACTTTTTAACCACTGCAAGCAGGGACTTTTACTTTATGGATGAGAATTATCTTTATCAATACATTATTCAAAATAAAAATCCATACCTTGAAGAATCTGATTTTATTGGAGGGCCTCAGCCAACAAAGAGTTCTTCTGGTCCTGTACTTCTAGGCTTATCTGCAAATGGAGAAATGTCTGAGTATCCTATAGGAGTTTCAACAAAAGATGTTGACCATATCTTAGTTATATCAATAACCAACACAGGCAGCGGAGAAATCAACAGGATAAAAAACATTTCAGTTCTTGTCCCACAGGAAATAAGCTTATATGGTTGTGGCTTAATACAATCTGATGACTTAAGCTTGTGTATGAAAGATATCTTTGGAGAAGATAAAGATACTCTACAGGGAAGCTATAAATGTTATCTCTCTGAAGAAAGTTTCTCTAAAAACCTAATAAAAAAAGGTGACTCCGAGATATTGCCTTGCACAATGAAAATAGACAGATCTATCCTGGCAAACAGTTATAAAGCGAAATTGCCTATTTTTGCAGAGGTTGAGTATGAATATAAGATATTAAGCCAACCTGTCCAGATTATTAAAAAAAAAACTTTAATTGATTCAGAAGGGGATGCAGTATTTATAAATAAAATTGAAAGTATAAATTTTCAAACAGGAACTACCCCTTACTTGTATAAAGACCTTATCTTGAAGTTCCCAATATTATATTCTACAGCATACAAGGTAGCAAAAGAATATGATTTTGACCCTGCAATTCTTATGGGATTAACAACAATTGAAGGAGGAATCCAGGAGAAATATACATTTAAAGAGTATGAACAAGGGTCAGAAATCAAGATCCCAGATAAGACTGTCAACGGAAATATTATAAGAGGAGTATGCCAAGTATCTGAAGCTGCCTTCAGTGATATGAAACGAAAACATAATTTAATTTATTCTTTTGATGATTTAAACCATTATGAGCCTAATATGGTTGTTGCAACATTTTATCTAAAATGGCTGATTGAACAGTTTGATAATGACTTAGTTTCAGCACTTTATGCTTACAATTACGGAATAGGAAATGTGAAAAAGAGTGAGGAAAAAATCCCAGAAGATGTAAAACAATATGCTCGCGCGATATTAGAAACTGCAAATTACTTTAAACAAGTATTAAAAGCAGCAGGCTTATATTCACAGACATCATACACTGCAAGCATTAGCGAATACACAAAATTGCCTCCTTCAGATATGGTTTTAAAGGCCTAGTCTCAAAATTAAAAATGAAAACCATCAAGACATTTTTTTACTCGTTGAATCCGTTTAAAGTAAGAAAACTTTCAGCAATGAATGCCTTTTACATAATTGCAGTCCTATTTATTTTAACATTAGTTTTAAGCACCATTGAATCAATATTCTTCTGGCAGGACTTTAACAAAGTGATTAACAACAAAGAATTAGCTCTTGAACTTGAATTATCGACAAAAAAACCAGTCTTAACAAATAACTGGGCTCTGTTGCCTAACAACTTTAATGTTTCCTCAATAAACCTCAACAACAAAAATGTCATAAACAATACAAGAATTTTTGTAAAAAATCCAACATGTTTAACCAACTGTTTTGTTGAGATAAATCCTAAGAATCTAACCTCTTCAAAAGAGTTCACAATATTAACACGAAACGCTTACATTCTGTATTCTATTGGCAATGTTCTTTATCAGAGCTTGATAAAACTGTTAAAATTAACAATTATTGCTCTTACTACAGCCTTAATCTCTTTTTTAGTTTTAAGAATAAAAAAAGTCTGGCTAAAATTTTCAAAAGTGTTCAAGTTTTCCTTGGCTTACACAACAGTAATCGTAATTGGAAGAATTACCAGTCTATTTAAAAATACTTTATACATTGAACTCTTGATTTACATCATCTTTATATCAATCGCTACAAAAAAACTTTCAGAAAAAAAGCATGAATCTTTCTCTGAAAAAAAGGGGCGAAAGAGAACCAAAAAACAGAAAGCATCATCAAGCAAGGCTTCAGAAATCTGGGTAGAAAACAAATAAAATTAAAAACAAAAAATTAAAATTTAAACCAATCTGTTGTTTGAGTTGTTAAAGATATTCTCTATAGAAATGTTCGGGTCAATTTTAGGTTCTTCCTTAGGCTTTTCAGGCTGTTTTTGCTTAGGCTTCTCTTCTTGTTTTTCTTTCTCTTGTTTAGTATTATCTTCTTCAACCGAGACTCTTTCTACATTATTATTAAAACCTTGTTCAAGCTGCTTTAACCTTGTTTCAATAGCTTGCAAATTAGTATCAAAATAAGATTGCAAGTTCTCGAGATGCTTGCTAAGAGTAGAAACCCTTTCTTGGAGCCTCATAAGTCTCTCATTCAAAACTTCGACCTTGTAACTTAAATCAGAAGTTTTCTTAGTTTCTTTTGGCGGAGCATTCGTTTTCTCATCCGTATCTGCTTTTGAAATTGATTCTGTAAGTTTTCCTTTATTAATCCTGGTATTCTCAAAAAACTTGGAGTCATCTTCTGATGAATTAACTAAGCCGCCATTTTCAATCATTTCATAAGCTTCCTCCAAATCAGAAGCAATACCTTTATTCACCAACTCTTTAGCGAGATTCGCTTTTTTTTGAATCTTCTCAAAATCTAGCATGATAAACACCTCTTGAAATTCTTAAATATGAGAGCATATCAACTTTCCATTCTCTTTATCATTTATAAAGATATCTAAACAAAAAGCTAATCATCAATACCCAAAGGCGGGGTAAAAGATGGTTCTTTCTTTGAGCCAGGAATTCCGAAGTATGACTTAATAAAACCAATCAAACTTAAGGTCTTGTCTTTAAGTTCATCTTTATAAAACTCAAATTTGGATTTAAGCCATCTATCCAAAAACAACCTATAAAAAAAACCAACCAACGGATTTTTTGGCAAATCGCCTAAATCCATAGTCATTTTTGATTCAATATTTAAAGTGATTTCTCCGCTATCTAAAGTCATTTTCTTGCCATTTATTACTGCCTCAACCTCTTTTAAACCAACAATATGAACATCAAGGTTTAAAGTATAATTAAAATACTTTGAATCACTTCCTTTCTTACTCCGCCATCTAAAATAGATCTCTTTTGCGCTGCTTCTGTCTTCATAATAATAAGTCTCTAAGTAATCATCTCCGCCGGATTCGTCTAAAAACTTATTCTCAACAAACCATCGATGCAAGGCTTCATAAAACATAGAAACATTGTATTTACCCTTGTGAACTACTTCTTCCTTAACAACAGTCACTGTATAAGATTCTCCCATATTTAGTATACTTTGTAACTTTGATTTAAAAATCTTTTTAAAATCTCAAAGATTCATAACTTATAGTATTCTTGATTTATGTAAGAACCTTTGGATTCTTATAACTTAAAAATGGGTTGTGTTAACTTATTGTTGATATGATGAAAAATAAAAATTATTGAACAATGACTACGATTTCTCTATACTTCTTATCATTTCTATAAGAATATAGCTTTTATCACTAATTAGTTTAATGAAAAAAGTAAAACTAATGAAGAATTTAAAGTGATTGATTTATCAGAGTTTTTTACTATCATTAAAAATGAAGTAACACTCTAAAAGCCCACCCTGCATCATACTATGCCTATACTTCGCTTCGGCATTTTTTTGCAGAAAAAAGCAAAAAATATATATTATTAATAATCTAAA
>JASKKU010000025.1 GCA_030154045.1 Candidatus Woesearchaeota archaeon | reverse complement strand
TAAACTTGTGCTCATAGGATAAACCCAAGCCTCAAAACTCACGCTGGCGTCAGAAGAAACAGGGTCGTTGCCGCAATCAATATAATCATTTCCATCAAACTGATAACAGCCTCCTGCTATACAGTTCGCTTTTCTATATGAAGGCGCATTGTTTAAGTTTCCTCCCCCCAAGGTGCAATTGTTTCCATAAGGAGAATAATCTCTAACCCTTCCAGAACTAACACTGCTCACATTAGAATCAAAAGGCGTATTCAAAACAAGCAGAGAAGTTCCATCCTTGTACCAATTCACAATATAACTTAAAGTATCCCCATCAACATCACTAGCATTAACCGGCGCACAAGTAAGGTCGTTTTTCGTATAAGCAACTCCGTTATAAAGGTCATTAATTTCTTTTTCAGTTAAGGGCCTGTCAAAAATCATAATCTCATCGACACTGCCATTTAGATAATAAGTAGTAGAAGAGCCAAGCCTGCCTATTCTTCTATTTGAAAAAGAATTCACAAGGGTTCCACTAACTGATAAATTGTTTACATTAACTCCGTCAATATAACTTTTCTTTGTGGTTCCGTCAAAAGTAAATCCTATAAAGTGCCAGTTTCCATCAGTCAACCCAGACCCTCCGTTTGAAACAAATCTGCCATTATCTGTAGTCACGCCAGTCCTTAACTCGCCAGCAGATGAAACACTTATCTCTAATTCCTGACCTCCAAGAATAACATGATAACCTCCTGGAGGACTTCCTCCTGACTTAAACCAGGCAAACGCGGAAACTTGATTAGTATAACCTAAGTCTGAAGGCAAGTCAACATAATCATTTCCGTCAAAATTAAACGCTCCAGCCGCATAACCTTGTAAATTATTAACTGCTCCCTGATTGGTTCCGTCATAATTGTTTGAGGTGTAATCCTTTACATCATCATCAAGAGTCCAGTAAGCTCTCAAATCATTGCTAAGTTTAGCATGCAAGAAAATCCTTGGATTCTCCTGTGTAGGCAGATGGTCCCATTGAGAATTAAAACAGATATACCCATTTTGAACTGTGCCGGTAGCCAAGCATTCGTTGGATGCATTAACACAATCTGAGGCATCATCGCAGCAGGCATCATAAGTGCTAGAATCTATTGTACTGCTCACATAATTTTCTCCAGCATCATCACCGCAGCACGCTAATTCATTGCCTATGGAATATTCTCCGAAAGAAGATTTCTCTCCGCCGTTTACCCAATGAAAATCTACACAATTGACGTTAGTTGTAGTACAATAACTTTCAGCCTCATCTCTATCATGAGCTATACATCCATAATCACAATATATGTCAGAGTTTTCTCTACAAGTTTTAGGCTCCACATCATCGCAGTCCTCTCCGCCAGGACCCGCACAATCGTATTGGCATAAAGATGTGTTAACAGATGAACAAACAAAATTACCAGGAGAGCCAGCACATTCCGTACAATTGAAGCAGTAGTGATAATCAATAGTTAAACCATACAACGGTTCCGTAGTACCATCTTCCGCGTCGCAGTATCCTTGAGAACAGTTTGAATTATAATCGCAACCCGCACAGCCAATAGGTAAACCGTTCTGCCAATATGAAGGGTCGCCGTCAGCATCGCAGTACCATCCTGAAGAATCAGCCTCATCACAGTTGGCAACATCTGTTTCAAAACCTAAGTTCACTTGATTATTACAGTCGTAAAGCTCGCCGTTCCAACAGAAAAGAGATTGGTATGCTGTACCATGCTGAATTACCTGGCCTTGATAACAGCAGTCATTCCCTTGACCTGGGTCTTCAAAGTTATCACTGCTCAAATCATCGCCGCAACACTGGCTGACTCCAGAGAACCAAGTATAACTCGTACAACCTCTTGTTGATTCCTCGCAATAAGCCTGACTTTCATCCCTATCGTGGTTCGTAGCTTGACAGCCTGAAACAGCATCACACGAAACATCAGTAACATAAGTTGACTCACTAGTACAACACCAAGTCCAACCATTCGCGCAAGACAACTGACAGCTTGTACTATTATCATAAGACCCGTCATTACAAACCGCATTTCCATAATAACAGGTCTGATTATCAACATAACCCCAGCCATAAACTACCGCACTAGAACCGTTTTGAGCAGAAGCAACGCTGCACGTAATGTCCCCATAATAACAAGTCCTGGAAGTGCCAGAACCAAGCAAGACACCGTTCCCAATCAAAGTAGTATTTGTTACAAAAGAACCGTCATAACATCTCTCACAACGAACATATTTGCTAGAGGTTAAACTCGAATTGTAATAAACAGAATCATCATTGCTTAAATCATCGCCGCAGCATTGCGTTCCTGAACTCACTCCATCCATCCAAACATAATTGCAGCCTGACGCAGTACAAAAACTCTCCTGCAAATCAGGGTCTTTCCAAGTTCCTTGGTCGCAATAAAGAATATCCCCTAAAAACAATCCGCATTCGCCATCAGGAGAACAAACATCAAACAACTCAAAAAAACCAACATTGGCTTTAAGCAAGTTGCCAAAAGCTAACGCTCCAGGCTGAAAAACAGTTAACAGGAATCTCGCTTTTGTGCTTGAAGAATCGTCAAGGTTTGAACCTTGCAAACCTGTAGTAGTGCTTTTAACATTCACATTTGAACCTTCTGCATAAAACGCAAATGATATACTAGCAGAAGTAGAAACGACAATCAAGAATAAAGAAAACAAGAATAAAACCAATAAAACCAATTTATAGGAGCTCGACCTACTAAACCCTTTTACCACATTCTTAAATTCGCGCTCATAAGCTCCTAACATGATAAATCTCATTTCTCATTCTAAAAGATACAAAATATAATTTGTTTTTACCTTATTGTTCCTGACTCTACGTCTGCAAGCAAGCAACATCCACTACCCTAACAGTATAGTTTTGATAATAGAGAGGAACAATACTGCAATTCTGCGTCTTGTTCATAATGCTTACAATAGCATAAGTAAAACCATTATTTACACCCAGTTGATAGTATGGCACAACACACTCTGCAGTTATCAAATGTAAGGTTTCATTTCCTTGAGTTAAATTATACACACTGCAATTAACCAAGCCTTCTTTAATACTTTCAAAGTTTATGCCATTACTAGATTTAGGTGAAGGCATAAAAATCACATATGCAAAAAGACCTACAATGATCAAAATCAAAGCTATATCAAAGATTGTCCTAGGCAAACTATTTTTATTAACTGCTTGAGTACGAGAATTCGAACGAGAATTTAAAGTTCTAACAGATTTAGTTTGTCTTTTTGTTTTTTTCTTAACCATTTTTACCCCCTCAAAAAAGATTAATCAAAGGAACTTAGTTTAAAAGCTTTATAAAATTTTCCTTCAACTAATGCTTATTGAATGATCTTTGCTCTCAAATCAAAACAAGTTGTTTTCTCAACCCTAACTTTAACAAAAGAACCCATTAAATCATTAATTGACTCAACATCTTTGTAATTCTTTAAAATGATCTGTTTGTAATAGTTGTTCCTTCCAATAAGGCTGTCTTTTTTTCCGATTTCATCAATTAGAACTTCGCCTTCCCATCCCAACCAAGCTTTTTGCCTATCCAAACAATAAGAGTTAAACAACTCCCTCAATTTCTTTGCTCTTTGAATAGGAACTTGATTATACAACGGTTTCAATTCAGCAGCCTTGGTCCCAGGTCTTGGCCAAAATCTTGATATGTTAATTATGTCAGGTTTAAACTTCTCCACAAATTTAATAGTTTCATCAAAATCAGGTTCTGATTCAGTAGGAAAACCGCAGATTATGTCAGTGCTCAAGTTAATTTTGTCATCAAAGCTCCTAATTTTTGAAAACAAATCATAAATCAGTTTGGAATCATAACCTCTATACATATCTTTCAAAACTTTATCGCTAGCAGACTGCACAGGAATGTGAAGAAATCTAAAAACCCTCTTATCTTCATTCATTATAGAAAGAACATCATCAATAATTCTTACAGCGTGATTCGGATTCATCATTCCAATTCTCAACCTAAAATCAAAATCAAGACTAAGAATATCTCTAATAAGATTAGGTAACAAGTATTTCTTATCAAATCTTAAATCATAACCATACGCGCTAGAATCCTGAGAAGTAATCCATAATTCTTTAACACCTTGTTTTAAAAAATTCTCAATTTGATTAAGAATCAGTTTTGGTTCGTAAGATAAAAGATTTCCTCTAGAAAACTTTGTTTTACAATATGTGCAATTACCCAAGCAGCCCTCGTTAATTGGAACAATACCAATAACATCATTGACTTTAATCTTGATTTTGTGGAATTCTTTGTTCACAGAATTTCTTGCAACAAACTGCTCATTATTTGAAACACTATCCAAAGCATCTAAAACCTTATCAACATCCCTAACACCAATTATAGAAATACCCTGTTTAATCAGCTTTTTTGCAGAAGTTTCGTCAGCTTGCGGAACACACCCGGCAGCAATTACTTTCTTCTTATTTTCCAATGATAATCTTAAACTCTTCCAGAATTTTGTTTCAGCGTTCTGCTTCACAGTGCAAGAGTTAATGATAACAATCTCAGCATCTTCAAAATTATCAACTAATTCATACTTTTTTGAAGTTTGAATAAGAGTTCCCATCAACTCAGAATCAGCCTTATTCGCACTACATCCAAAGGTTTGAATAAAAACTTTTATAGGCATCTTTAAATAGAATAAAGCAAGGTATTTAAATTTATTTAAATATGCTCATAATTTTTTATTTAATTAGTTTGTTTAATAAACTTCTTTTGATTATTTTAATCAATTTATTAACCTCATTGCATTTTAATTGCAATTATTTAGTTTTATTTTAGTTTTGTCTTCTTTAACTTAAAAATCAAAAGCAAACCTTTCTCTCATTTTTTCTTTTTTTCTTTATTTTTTATTTAATCACAAAAAAATTTTCATCAAAAAGAACTAGATATATCTCTTCAAAATTTCATTTATCTAAATCATTTATTCAAACTCGATAAACCTCTTATCCAAATCTTCATCCTTCATTAAAAGAACAACCCTGGACTCTTTCTTTTCATCAACAACTTTCCAATCACAGAATTTAGAAATCTTCTCAGCAAATTCTTTAACCTCTTCGTGCAAAGGCATGTTTTCTTTTTTCAATCTCTTAACAGAATCTCCAACATGCATATAAGCCTTAACCTCAACAAACAATGGATTGGCTTTCTTAATCAATTCAGCATACTGCTCAGGAAAAACATCGTTAATTCCTTTAATAAGGGTTATCCTTAAACAAGTCCTAACTCCTTCGTTCCTTTTCTCTGAAACAACTTCTAAGGTATCGTTGAAAATCTGCCAAGCATTCTTTACCTTCGGCCTATCAACCTTTAGATACAATTCTTCGTTAGGTGCATCAACTGAAACATATAATTGCGTTGGCGTAATCTTTCTCAAAACCTCAGGCCTCAACCCGTTAGTAACCACAAAGGTTGTAATCCCGCGCTCGTGAAGTTTCTCAATGAATTTATCAAGATAAGGATACAAAGTAGGTTCTCCTGTTAACGAAATCGCAAAATGTTTAGGGTCTTGCGCTTCTTTTAATTTGTCCCGATTAACTTCCTTATTGCCGCCAAAACCTGACAAGAGTTCCCTCTGTTTTTTAATTGATTCGTCAATAATCTTTTCAGGGTCGTCTGCAATTTCTTTAGGAATCTCTTGGAAACCTTCAGTGTCAGCAAAACTTCGCCAACAGAAGATACAGGAGTTCTGGCAGAAATTAACTGCAGGACTCATCTGGCAGCATCTGTGACTTTGAATTCCATAGAACTTCTGTTTATAACATACATCTTCGTCCAGCAAAGATTTTTTTGTCCAGGTACAAATTTTCACAGCGGTGTTCCTACCCGAAAACCTGTACTGTTGTTTTTCCAATCTTTTTCTCACAGCGTCCAAATCAAAAGTTTGCATAGGAAAACTGAATATAGATTCAATTTAAAAAGGTTTCCTTAAAATTCTAAGCAACCTTTGTCAAAAGAAAATTTTATAAACGCTCATCTCAAAGAATACTAAGTATCAAATTCGGAAATAAAACTCAATAAAAACTAAATAAAATGAAAATTAAATAAGAACTAAATAAAAACAGAACCTGTTTTAATCTCAAACCAAAAGGTGGCATAATGAACTCTTTTCCAAGTTCCCAAGATATAAACAAACGAAAGGTTTTCTTTATTATTGGTATTTTGGTGCTAATTGTAATCTATTCTAAAATACCCTATGCACTTTCATCAGCTACACCTACTGATCCAGGTGGTTCCGGCTGTGATCCTCCTTGTGGTGATTGTGAGACATGTGAGTTGGCAATAGATGAAAATACATGGGACATACACTATTTCTGCGTTTATCAGTGTAGTGGAGACGAAATATGTTACAAGGGTTCATGTTGCGCACTTCCGTCTTGTGATGGTGTTGAGTGTGGGTCAGTAAGTGCTTGTGGCATAACTGTCAATTGTGGAGGATGTCCTCCCTACAAAGAATGCGATGGAGACATTCTAAAAGAATATTCCGCAGGCAACTGCTTTTCAAATACTTGCAGTTATTTTCCGCCAAAAGAAACAAATTGCAATAACTTGGATGGTTGGTATTGTAATGGCAACACGCGAGAATATCGAGATTATTATTGCGATGATTCTGAAAGAGATTGCAAGTATCGTGTAGATGAAAGTTACAACTGCCAAGAAAGATATGGCATAAATTATATGTGCAATTCTACAATCGGCGATTGCCAGTGTGTTCCAGAAGATAAAGAAGAAGTTGGCGCTGAATGCGGTCCTGACGGCTGTAATCCAACAGGTTTTGGATTTTGTTCTTATACCCAAGAATGTATAGGAAACTCTTGCTTAGATAAAAAAGATCCAAAAACAATTGTTGGTTATTTAGAAATAACAGGAGTAAACGACAAAGAATTAAAAGCAAATTTGTTGCCTTCAGATTATAATCAGAAAGCAACTGCGTCAGCATACTGCTCAAAGTTTAACGAATTATTTCAAGATAACAGCTGTAAAAACAAAGAATATGATGAATGCGGTTGGATGCCTGGCAACGATGATGTTGTTAATTTTTATATAAATAACTACGAACTGAATGATCAAAGTATTACAGTTACTTGCAATCAAAAAGGAATCATAGATGGAAGCTGTGATGGAACAAAAGATTTTGAAGTTAAGTTTACCCTTTGTGACCGTAACTCAGATGTCGATTGTGTTCCAGGTGATTATTATATTGATGTTTCAAAGTTAGGCTTGGACTTGGACTGTGTTTATGTTGACGAAATTGAGAAAGGCTTTGAATCAGGATACTGTCATTCAAACAACGAACTAGTTCTTAGAGCAATAAATAATTACAAACCTTGCGATCCTGAAGATTCTAACAAGGTTTGTATAATGGGTCGCTGCACTTATTATAAATGCAAACACAATGGAAAAATTGATCCCTATGAATCTTGCGATCCTATAGACCCAAACCAATATAATATTTCGGGAACAATATACTCACAAGAAGATATGTCCTGTGCTTACTTGTGGATGAAACCCATTGATACTGGCTCAACACCTTCGTGTTCTAAAACTTGCATAATCAATACAAGCAATTGCGGAGAGTTATCAGAATACTGCTACAACCATAAAATTGAGGATAAAACGGAATATAAAGAAGTCTGCGACTTTTTAGAAGAACCTGAATACCTAAGAACGCTATCAAACGAAAATATTGAAATTGATTCAATATTTTCCGGGAAACATTACTGTGCTGAAAAAGAAGGATACATCGGAGACGCTTCAAAACTCAAATGTGTCGGCTGTTTAGGAATTAGCTATGAAAATTGTGATGAAGAAGCTAAAGATGAAACTGAAAAAAGAGAGAACGATTGCAATGATAATTTAAACGATGATTATTGGTATGATTTGTATGTCCCAGTAGGAAACGATAGAACACAGTATATTGCTGACAATTATTTAGATGAAAACGGTTATTTCTCTGACTTCAAGTTTGACACAAGCCAATGCTATAACGAAAC